>NZ_JANMBF010000002.1:0-13211 GCF_031360265.1 Phenylobacterium sp. | reverse complement strand
CCTGGGTGGGGCTGTGCTGGGCCACGAGGTCGCCAAAAGCGGCTGCCGCACATCGGGCCACGCCAACTACCGCTCGCGCCATAGCCGCTATGCGAGCGCGCGGTCGGGCGAGCAGGGTCGCAAGGTCTACTATGATCAGCATGGCGACGCCGTCGTCGAGCCGGGTTCGCGCGATCACCGCTGAGGCCTCTCCGCGCCGCCAAGGACGGCGGCGCGCCCTCCCCTGCCTGTCACCCTTGAGGTCCTACCAGATGAAGCGCACCGCCACGGCCATCAGCCTGTGTCTCGCCGCCCTTGGCCTGACCGCCTGCAACGAACACGGCGGCGTCGCCAGCAATCCCAAGGTCTGCGTCGATTTCAAGCAGACCAAGTCCGCGCCCCTGATCGCCGGAACCGACGGCGTCGGTCCGGTCGATGAGTGCGTGAAGCGCTGGGCCTACAGCCTCGCGGGATCGCGCGACACCGCGGGAACCGTCGCCGACGCCGCGGTCGCCGCCTGCAATGTTCAGCTCGCGCGCTGGAACCAGCAGACGCTGAACCAGCCTGGCTCGGACATGGAGGCCGCCAGCCTCATCACCGGGCGGCCAACAACGCCGTTGAGCGAACACAGCGCCTTCACCGCCGGCCGGGCGCTGTTCTATGTGGTGCAGGCGCGCGCGGGCCGTTGCGCCCCGCCACCGATCGTCAACGGCCTGCCCGAGGGCGTCAGTTAGGTCTCGACGAAGGCGCGTTCGAGGACGAAGTCGCCGGGACTGGCGAGGGAGCCTTCCTGGTAACCACGGTCGATCAGCTGTTGCTTGAGGTCGGCCAGCACCGAGGGTCCCCCGCACAGCATCACCCGATCCACCGCCCGGTCGAACGGCGGGACGCCCAGATCGTCGAACAGCTTGCCCGAAGCGATCAGGTCGGTAATCCGCCCCTCGGTCATGAACGGCTCGCGCGTCACCGTCGGATAGTAGCGCAACTTCGGCCCGATCAGCTCGCCAAGAACCTCGTCATTGGGAAGTTCGGTTTCCAGCAGCGCGCGGTAGTTGAGGTCGGCCACCTCGCGCACCGTGTGGGTGACGATCACCTCGTCGAACCGCTCATAGACGTCAGGGTCGCGGGCCAGCGACAACCAAGGCGCCAGACCCGTGCCGGTGCCCAGCATATAGAGCCGCTTGCCGGGCCTCAGGCCGTCCAGCACCAGGGTGCCGGTGGGTTTGCGCCCGATCAGCACCTCGTCGCCCACCTTGATGTTCTGTAGCCGCGAGGTCAGCGGTCCGTCGGCCACCTTGATCGAATAGAACTCCAGTTCCTCGTGCCAGGCCGGCGAGGCGATGGAATAGGCCCGCACCAGAGGCTTGCCGTCCGCCTTGGTCAGCCCGACCATCACGAACTGGCCGCTGGAAAACCGCAGCGACGGGTCGCGCGTCGTGCGGAACGAGAACAGGCTGGGCGTCCAGTGCTGGACCCAGGTCACCGTCTCGACGAAGAACGCGCCCCCGGCCTTCACAGGCGCCGGCGCGATGGAGAGGTCATTCATCGCTGATCTACGCTCTTTGCTGTCGCGTCAAATGTCGCCGCCGACGTTTTCGACGGCGCCCGGAGCGCGGGCGACGTGGATGCCGCACTCGGTCTTGTCCTGGCCCGCCCAGCGGCCAGCGCGGACGTCGGCGCCCTCTTCCACCGGGTTGGTGCAGGGCCAGCAGCCGATCGACGGAAAGCCCTGGGCGACCAGCGGGTGCGCCGGCAGTTCGTACCGGGCCGCATAGGCGTCGAGGTCGGCCTTGGTCCAGTTGGCCAGCGGGTTGAACTTGATCTGATCTCCGACCTGCTCGACCACCGGGAGCGCCAGCCGCGCCCCGCCGTGGAACCGCTTGCGGCCGGTGACCCAGCCGTCGAACTCGGCCAACGCCCGGTCGAGCGGCGCCACCTTGCGCACCTCGCAGCAGGCGTCGGTGTCGGTCTGCCAAAGCCTGGCCTGGGGATCGGCGGTCGCTAGGTCCTGATAGAGCGGCCGCAGGTCGCGCACCCCGGTCAGGCCGAGCTTGGTCGCCAACTGCCGACGATAGTCCAGTGTCTGGCCGAACAGCATGCCGGTGTCGAGGAACAGGACCGGGATGTCCGGCTTCACCGTCGACGCCAGGTGCAGCAGCACCGCCGATTCCGCGCCGAACGATGAGACCAACGCAAGCCTGTCACCGAAGGAGCCGACGGCGGCCTCCAGGATGGTGCGCGGGTGGGCGTGGCGCAGCTCCGCATCGAAACGGGCCGCCGGGGTCTGGGGCCGCGCCAAGGTGTCGAAGGCCATGCTCAGGCTCCCCGCTCGACGAAGGCCACGGCGCGGGCGTCAGAGCCACGCTGATAGACATGGCGGAACCGCTCGGCGGCCGAGCGCCAGTCGTCCACGGTCGAGCCGTCAGCCGGCTCGAAGGCGTCGAACCCGCAGCGGACCATGAACCCGGCCTGTTCGCGCAGCACGTCGCCGACCGCGCGGACCTGGCCCTTGAAGCCGAGCCGCTCGCGCAGCAGCCGGGCATAGCTGTAGGCCCGGCCGTCACCGAACTTGGGGAAGACCAGCGCCACCACCGAAAGCCTCGGCAGGTCGTAGGCCAGCGTCTCGACGTCCTCATGACTCTCCAGCCGCACGCCGACCGCGCGGCCCTCGGACAGCAGCCCCTCGCCTTCCGCCTGGAAGCGGGCCAGCGAGATGATGACGTCGCCGGGGGGCACGGTCTGGTCGTCGCCGACTCCGGTGAACGGATCCTCGGCCAGCGACAGGGCGCCGTCCGCGAGCCTAATGAACGTCGGCATAGACCGCCTCCTTGAACGGGGCGACGCCGGTGCGCCGGACGGTGTCGAGGAAACGCTCCGCCCCCTGGCGCTCGCGCAGATAGGTCTCGACGATGGTATCGACCGCACCGGCCACCCGATCATAGGGCAGCGCCGGACCCAGCGCCTGGCCGACGGCGGCGTCCTCCGCGGCCGAGCCGCCGAGGGTCAGTTGGTAGAACTCCTCACCCTTCTTATCGACGCCCAGGATGCCGATATGGCCGACGTGGTGATGGCCGCAGGCGTTGATGCAGCCACTGATCTTGACCTTCAGCTCGCCGACCCGCTCGGCATGGTCCGGATCGGCGAATTTCGCGGCGATGTTCTGGGCCACCGAGATCGCCCGGGCATTGGCCAGGGCGCAATAGTCGAGCCCTGGGCAGGCAATGATGTCGCTGACCAGGTTCATGTTCGGGGTCGCCAGATCGGCTTTCGCGAGCGCCGCCCAGACCGCCGGCACATCGTCCAGCCTGACGTGCGGCAACACCAGGTTCTGCTCGTGGGTCACCCGGATGTCGTTCTGGCCGAAGCGTTCGGCGAGGTCGGCCACGACCTCCATCTGCTCGGCGGTGGCGTCGCCCGGCGTGGCCCCGATGGCCTTCAGCGAGATCTCGACGATGCCGTAGCCGGTCACCTTGTGCGGTTTCAGGTTGTTGCGGGCGAACCGCGCGAAGGCGGGCGTTGCGGTCCGGGCGGCCTCCAGCGCTTTCGACACCGCCGGCAAGGTCTCGAAGGTCATGGGGGTGAAGGCGCCGCGGATGCGGGCGACCTCGGCGTCCGGCAGGTCGGCCGAAGTCCCGATCTTTTCCCACTCGGCCTCGACCTGGCGGGCGAATTCCTCACGACCGAGGGCTGCGACCAGAACCTTGATCCGCGCCTTGTGGATATTGTCGCGCCGGCCCTGGCGATTGTAGGTCCGCAGGATCGCTTCCAGGTAGGAGAACAGGCGCGTCACCGGCAGGAACTCGCGGATTGTCGGGGCGATATAGGGCATCCGCCCCAGGCCGCCGCCGACCATCACCTCGAAGCCCAACGCGCCGTCGCGGGCGCGCTTCAGGTTCAGGCCGATGTCGTGGGTCTTGGCCGCCGTGCGGTCCTTGGGGGCTGCGGTCACCGCGATCTTGAACTTGCGCGGCAGCCAGCTGAATTCCGGATGCGCCGTCGACCACTGGCGGATCGCCTCGGCCCACACCCGCGGGTCATCGATCTCCTCGGCCGTCGCGCCGGCATAGGGGTCGGCCGAGACGTTGCGGATGCAGTTTCCGCTGGTCTGGATCGCATGCATGTCCACCTGCGCCAGGTGGTCCAGGATGTCCGGCGCGTCGCTAAGCTTGATCCAATGCAGCTGCAGATTGGTGCGCGTGGTGAAGTGACCGTAGCCCTTGTCATAGGTGCGCGCGATCCAGGCGAGTTTGCGCAGCTGAGTCGGATTGACCGCTCCATAGGGAATGGCGATCCGCAGCATATAGGCGTGGAGCTGCAGATAGAGGCCGTTGCGCAGGCGCAAGGGCTTGAACTGCTCTTCGTTGAGCTCGCCGGCCAGCCGCCGCGCCACCTGGCCGCGGAACTCCGCGCTGCGGTCGGCCAGGACATCCTTGTCGATGGAATCGTACCGGTACATCGCGCCCTCTACTTGCGCTTGATCAGGTCGACGCGGCCGGTGGAGCGGGCCGCGCCATGGGCGTGCAACAGGGCCTCGACGGCGGCGCCGCCCTCGGCCTGTTTGCCATGGTTGAGATTGGTCGGGCCGAGCGCGCGGATGCGTTCCCGGTAGCTGAGCGGCGCCCACAGTCCCTCGGACTCCACCAGGTCGATCAGATAGGGCTCGACCACCAGGGTGGGCTGGCTCTTGCCGTGCGCCTCGGCGGCCTCGGCCCTGGGATCGTCGCTGGCGAACAGGTCGGCGTCAGCGAAGCGTTCGACCCAGCGGTCGCCGCGCCAGAACACCACCTCGCCGTCGATCAGCCGGTTGGCGGTCAACGCCTTCATACGCGGGCCCCCTGAGCAAACGTCGCGATGTCCGCAGCCTCGCCTGCCTGCGCCAGCGCCATCGCCTCGCCGACGATCAGCAGGGCCGGGCCGCTGAGCGTGGCGGCGGCCTCGGCCAGGCCGGCAAGCGTGGAGACCACCCGCTGTTCGTCCGCGCGGCTGGCGTTCTCGACGATCAACGCTGGAACCGATCCTGCCCGGCCGGCCGCCATCAGGTGCGCGGCGATCGGGGCGGCCATCGACAGGCCCATGTAAATCACCACCGTCTGGTTGGGCCGGGCCAGGCTTTCCCAGTCGAGATCCGGTTCGCCGTCCCCCCCGTCCTTCCTGGACGCCGCGTGGCCGGTGACGAAGGTCACCGCCTGGGCCGACCAGCGATGGGTCAGAGGCGCGCCGGCGCCGGCCGCGGCGGCCAGGGCGGCGGTGACGCCGGGCACCACATGGCAGGCGACGCCAGCCTCGCGGCACGCCTCGAGCTCTTCGCCGCCGCGACCGAAGATGAACGGGTCGCCGCCCTTAAGCCGCACAACTGTCAGCCCCACAAGTGCGAAGGCGGTCAGCATCCGCTTGATCTCATCCTGGCTGTAAGAATGTCGCGATTTGCGTTTGGCCACCGAAATGCGCCGCGCTGTCTCCGGGGCCAGCGCCAGGATCTCATCGGAGACCAGGCCGTCATGCACCACGACATCGGCGGTCCGCAGCACCTTCAGCGCCTTGATCGTCAGCAGGTCCGGGTCACCGGGCCCCGCGCCCACCAGCCATACCGCGCCGGCGATCAGACGATCCCTCGCGCCGCGCCCGCCCAGCACCACCAGGTCGGCGCCGCGTCTTGACCTGTTCCGTGCCTGCGCCATGATTAGCTTCTCTAAAGCCTCTTTGCCTTACGATTGACCCGGACGAGAGGGGATCCGCTCCACCGGCGCCCTTTGCCGAAAAGCGGCTGAGGGAGAGCGGCGGATGCTTGCAAATAGGTGCCGCGGCCCCCAACTCGCAAGCCAAGGACTTCTGCCGGGGTTGTCAGGAATTCTATGGAAAGACCGACCGAACAGCGACGCCGCCTGCCGCCCCTGAACGCGCTGCGCGCCTTCGAGGCCGCGGCGCGCCATCTCAACTTCAGCCGCGCCGCCGACGAACTGTCGGTGACCCCGGGCGCAGTCAGCCAGCAGATCCAGAACCTGGAAGACTACGTCGGCGCGGCGCTGTTCAAGCGAACGCCCAAGGGCCTGCTGCTGACCGACGCGGCCCAGACCGCGCTGCCCGCCCTGCGCGAAGCCTTCGACCGCCTGGCCGAGGCCGCCTCGCTGCTCACCGCCGCTGTCGACGGGCGGCGCCTGACGCTGACCGCCCCGCCCTCCTTCGCCGCCAAGTGGCTGGTGCCGCGGCTGGGGGCCTTCGAACAGGCCCATCCACACGTCGACGTCTGGCTGTCGGCCGCCATCGAGTTGGTCGACCTTGCTGCCGGTGAGGTGGACGTGGCGATCCGCTATGGCGCCGGCCGCTATCCGGGCCTGGAGGTCCACCGCCTGTTCGCCGAGACGGTGATCCCCGTGGCCAGCCCCGATCACCTCGCCGCCCAGCCGCTGCTGACCCCAGGCGACCTTGCCAACCACGTCCTGCTGCACGACGGCTCGCCCGATCTCGACGACAGCTGCCCCGACTGGACCATGTGGCTGGCGGCGCGCGGGGTGAAGGGGGTCGATGGCATGCGCGGTCCCCGCTTCAACCAGTCGAGCCTGGTCATCGAGGCCGCCGTCAATGGCCGCGGCGTGGCGCTGGCCAAGCGCACCCTGGCGGCCGCGGATCTGGAGGCCGGCCGCCTGGTCGCGCCCCTGCAGATCGCAACGGCGGTCGATTTCGCCTACTATCTCGTCCATCCCAAAGCCAAGGGCCGGCTGCCCCAGGTCAAGGCGTTCGTCAGCTGGATCGCCGCCCAGGCCGAGGCCCACGAGGATGCGCTGCTGGCCATCGACAATGGGGCCGGCATATAGGGGCGCCGGCCCCTAACCGAGCTCAGTCCCCATGCCCTTCGCCACCGACCCGCGTCCCGCGTCCGCCGACTGCCAGACGATGACCGATGTCCGCCAGGGCGTCGACGCCCTCGACCGGCTGTTGGTCGAGATTCTGGCCGAGCGCCAGCGCTACATGGACGCCGCAGCCCGCATCAAGACCGACCGCCGCGCTGTCAGCGACCATGCCCGGATCGAGGACGTGGTCGCAAAGGTGCGGGCCGCCGCCCGCGACGCCGGCCTCTCGGAGCATATCGCCGAGCCAGTCTGGCGCACCCTCATAGACCGCTGCATCGCCTACGAGTTCGAGGTCTGGGACGCGCTGCGTCACGGCGCCTGAGGCCGCGCCAGATAGGCCGCGATATCGGCGACAGCCGCCGTCAGGGCCTCGCGCACGGCGGGCAGGTCACCCTCCCCCGCCGCCTCACAGACCGCGCAGACCTCGCCCAGCGCGTTGGCGCCCACGCCGCGGGCCGCGCCCTTGATGGTGTGCACGACATCGCGCCAGCCGGGATCGCCCGCGTCCAGCGCCCCGCCCCAGGCCTTGGCCTGCTGTGCGAAAATCGCCAGCACCTCGCGGACCACCGTCAGGTCGCCCGCGGCGAACCCCTCCAGATAGCCAAAATCCACCGCCCCCGAAGGCATTTGAGCCACCACTGAACCCCCTCGCATACACACCTTGCCAAAGCCGCGATTTCGCGTACTTTCCGCGCCCTCGCCGCCGGGGCCGACTATGCCTTAGATACTCTCCCGGAGCGACGGCGGGTGCTTAGCTCAGTTGGTAGAGCAGCTGACTCTTAATCAGCGGGTCGTGGGTTCGAATCCCCCAGCACCCACCATTTTCCTCAGTGCAATGGCGGCAATCAATCTCCCCCTTCGGGGCGCGCCAGAGGGTCGCTTGGCAAGCAAGGGTCGGGGGATCGTTCCAATCCCTGTCCCGTAACCGCCTGGCCGATGTCTGTGGCTTGCGGCGCACCTAAAGAGCGTGGAAGAACGCTGCACGCCGCCCTTGACGGGCGATCGACCTCAACGCTGGCCCCGCGCCGAAGGAAAGGAAACGCAGGATGTTCTCGCACATCATGATCGGAACCAACGATCTGGAGAAGGCCAAGTCGTTCTACGACGCCCTGCTGGCCACGCTCGGCGTTCCCGCGGCGATGGTCGACGGTCACCGGATCTTCTACCGAACCCCGACCGGGGTGTTCTCGGTGTCCAAGCCGATCGACGGCAAGCCGGCGACCTTCGCCAACGGCGGAACTGTCGGATTCGCCTGCACCTCCTCCGAACAGGCCGATGCCTGGCACGCGGCAGGCGTCGCCAACGGCGGAACGACCTGCGAAGAACCCCCCGGCGTTCGCGCCGGCGGCATGGGCAAGATGTATCTCGCCTATCTGCGCGATCCCGACGGCAACAAGCTCTGCGCGCTCCATCGCATGGCCTGAGCCGGCGGAGGCCAGGACGCCCATGCCGGTCTACATTTTCGACGCCGTGCGAACCCCCCGGGGCAAAGGCCGACCCAGCGGATCGCTCGCCGGCGTTACCCCGGCGCGGATGGTGGGTCAGCTTGTCGGGGCCCTGGAACGGCGGCTGGGCCGCGACGCGGTCCGCGCCGCCGAGCACCTGACCCTGGGCTGCGTCACCCAGGTGGGAGTCCAGGGCGGCCACGCGGCGCTGTCGGCGCGCATCCAGGCCGGGCTGCCGGACACCATAGCGTGCCTGACGATCAACAACTTCTGCGTCTCCGGCCTGAGCGCTCTGGCCGACGCGGCGCGGCGGATAGACTCCGGCCAGGCCGATCTGGCGCTAGCCGGCGGCGTCGAGAGCATGTCGCAGGTGGCGTTCCTCGCCGATGCGGCGGACTACTATGACGACATGGCGCTGGCCTCGGCCATGGGCTGGGCGCCGGTTGGCGTGGCCGCCGATTTGTTGGCGACCAAGGAGGGCCTGGAGCGGCCGGCCCTGGACGCCGCGGTGCTGCGTTCGCACACCCGCGCCACCGACGCCTGGCGAGAGGGACGCTATGCGGACCGGGTCATCCCCGTTCTGCACGCGGACGGTGCGGTCGCTCTGGACCATGACGAGAACATCCGTGATTTCGGGGACGGCGCCAGCCTCGCCAGGCTGGCGCCGCTGTTCGCCGAGGCCGGGGCCCAGGGGTTCGACGACATCCTGATCGCTCACCGGCCAGAGCTGGGGGCGGTGCGTCACGTCCATACCCTGGCCCACTGTCCGCCGATCGCCGACGGCGCGGCCCTGCTGCTGGTCGGCAACGAAGACGCCGGCCGCAGACACGGGCTGAAGCCCCTGGCGCGCATCCGATCGATCGCCGAGGCGGCGGACGATCATGTCCTGCAGCTGACCGCCGGGACCCGGGCCATGGAGCAGGCCCTGCGCCGCGCCGGCCTCACCGTCGCTGAGATGGGCGCGATTGAGTTCATGGAGGCGTTCGCCGCCGCGCCGGTGCTGTTCGAGCGGGATTTCGCGCCAGATATGTCGCGGGTCAATCCCAACGGCGGCCACCTCGCCATGGGCCACCCGATGGGCGCGACCGGCGCGATTCTGGCCACCAGCCTGCTGGACGACATGGCCCAACTGGATGCGGAAACCGGCCTGGTGGTGGCCACCGGCGGCGTCGGCGTCGGCGCGGCGATGGTGTTCGAGCGGGTCGGCTGACTTGCGCGCCGCGGCTTACGGCTTCGCGCCCGGGTCTACGGTCGGGGCGACGCCCATCTCGCGCAGCAGCGAGGCGCGGTCATAGTATTCACGCCATTCGTGGACCTTGCCACCGCGGATATCCAGCACGCCCACCACCGGCGCCGACCCTGCGTGACCATTGTAGACGAAGCGATCCGTGCGCTCGATGAACACCAGGCCGTCGATCACCCCCATGTGGGCCACGTCGAGCAGCACGCCGCCCGGCGCGCCCTTGCCGAGCGCCGAGACCCGCTGATAGATCGCCGCGCGACCCGTGACCGGTTCGATCATCATGGACCGCAACACGCCGTCCGGCGCGAACAGGTCCGCGACCTTGCGCCAGTCGGCGACCTTCCAGGCAGCGATCATCTCGCGGGCCACGGCGAGCTTTGCCGCGTCAGCGCGCGGCGAGGCCTGAACCGACCCCGCCACGACGACCAGGATCGCGGCCAGGCTAAGCGCCGTTCGCATCATTCTCATCGCGGGTCTCCCGTCGCGGCTGCTCCAAGTCACTTGCACAACAAGACCATGGTGTTAGTTTGAGCACAAGAGCGGCTCATCGGGTCGCCCCGCAGGTCCGTGATGGAGCCCACCGATGAAATTCGAGCGCCTGCCGCCGGTCAAGAGCTCCCTGCGCCCCAGCAACCACCCCTATCTGACGGGCGCCTGGACGCCGTTGCTGGAGGAGGTGGACGCGACCGACCTGGAGGTCATCGAGGGGGTGATCCCCAGCGACATCGACGGGGTCTATGTGCGCAACACCGAAAACCCCGTGCAACAGCCGCTCGGCCGTTACCACCCCTTCGACGGGGACGGGATGGTGCACATGATCGACTTCAAGGCCGGCCGCGCCGACTACCGCAACCGGTTTGTCCGCACGCGCGGCTTCGAGGCCGAGCAGGAGGCCGGCCAGGCGCTCTGGGGTGGGCTGATGGACGGTCCCGAAGTGTCACGGCGGCCAGGGTTCGGCGCGCACGGCGGCCTGAAGGACGCCTCGTCCACCGACGTGGTGGTCCATGGCGGCCGGATCGTCTCGACCTTCTACCAGTGTGGCGAGGCCTACTGGCTGGATCCCGAGACCCTGGAACAGGGCGGCATCGCCAGCTGGGGCCCGCTGGATGGCGTCTCGGCCCACACCAAGGTCGATCCGGCCACCGGGGAGCTTCTGTTCTTCAACTATTCGAAGCACGCGCCCTACATGCACTACGGCGTCGTCGATCGGACCGGAAAGCTGGTCCACTACGTCCCGGTCCCGCTGCCCGGCCCGCGCCTGCCGCACGACATGGCGTTTACCACCAACTACTCGATCCTCAACGACCTGCCGGTGTTCTGGGACGAGGAGCTCTTGAAGCGCAACGTCCACGCCGTGCGCGAGCACCGCGGCCTGCCGTCGCGCTTCGCGATCATCCCGCGGTATGGCGACACCAAGGACATCCGCTGGTTCGAGGCCGATCCGACCTACATCCTGCACTTCCTCAACGCCTACGAGGACGGCGATGAGATCGTCATGGACGGCTATTTCCAGGAAAAGCCCACTCCGCGGCCCCTGGCCGACGCCCCCGACGGCTACGCGCACATGATGGCCTATGTCGATGAGCACAGCTTCCTTCCGAAGCTGCACCGCTGGCGCTTCAATCTGAAGACCGGCGCCACCACCGAACACCACCTGGACGACCGCATTCTGGAGTTCGGGATGTTCAATCAGCACTATGCGGGCAAGCCCTATCGCTACGCCTACAGCACCACGACCAAGCCGGGTTGGTTCCTGTTCAACGGCTTCGTCAAGCACGACCTTCAGACCGGCGAGTCCTGGACGCTCAAACTGGCGGAGGGGCGCTACGCCAGCGAGGCGCCGTTTGTCCCGCGCATCGACGCCAGGGACGAGGACGACGGCTATCTGGTCAGCTTCATCACCGATGAGAACACGGCGACTTCGGAGTGCATCCTGGTGGACGCCAAGCGCCTGGAAGACGGGCCCGTCGTTCGTATCGCCCTGCCGCATAAGCTTTCCAGCGGCACTCATAGCGTCTGGGCCGACCGGGCGTTCATCCGCCACGGCAGGCTCGATCTCTAGGCCGTCCAGCCAACCCCCTCACCAAGAAGCAAACCCATGGACATCAAGGACAGCATCGCACTGGTGACGGGCGGCAATCGGGGTATCGGCGAAGCGTTCGTCAGGGCCTTCCTGGCGGCGGGCGCCTCGAGGGTCTATGTCGGCGCCCGCGATCCCGCCAACGCGCGGCATTTGGTCGATGAGGGCGCCGGCCGGGTCATCACATTGGCGTTGGATATTTCCCGGCCCGAGCAGATCGAGGCGGCGGCCGCCCAGGCCCAGGACGTCTCCATTCTGGTCAACAACGCCGGCCAGTTCTCGATGCAGACCCTGATGACCGCGCCCGACCTGTCGGCGGCCCGCGCCGAGATGGAGACCAACTATTTCGGCCCGCTGGCCATGTGCCGGGCCTTTGCCCCGATCCTGGGACGCCACAAGCTGAGCGCCATCGCCAATGTGCTGTCGGCCGGCGGTATCGTCGCGGTGCCCGGCATGGGCGGCTACAGCCCCTCGAAGTTCGCCGGCCGCGCCATGACCACCTGCGTCCGCGCCGAGCTCGCGCCCCAGAACACCTCGGTCACCGCCTTGATCGTCGGCTCGGTGGACACCCGGATGGCGAGCCACGTGGAGGGCTTCAAGGAAACCCCCGCCACCATCGCCGAGGCCGGGCTGAAGGCGATCCGCAAAGGCGCCGACGAGGTCGACACCGACTATATGGCCGTTGATGTGCGCGCCAATCTGGCCCGCGATCCGAAGGCCCTTGAAATCGCCATGCGCCGCTCGCTGCTCGGCGAGCGCGTCACCACCGGGCGTTGAGGATGCAGATGACCAGCCAGGACTACATCGCCTTCGCCCGGAAATTCGTCGCCGCCATCCAGAGCGGCGACACCGATGCGGTGCGCGCCTGCTATCACCCCGGCGCCAAGCTCTGGCACAACAGCGATGGGATCGAACAGACCGTCGATCAGAACATGAAGGTGCTGGACTGGTTCATCCGCACCCTGCCAGACCGCAACTATCGGGTGCTTCGCCTGGAAGCGCTGCCGGACGGATTCCTGCAACAGCATGTGCTGGAAGCGACCCTGCCGGACGGGACCAAGTGGGCCATGGACTGCTGCGTGGTGGTGCGGATCGAGAACGGGCTGATCACGCGCCTGGACGAATATCTCGACAGCGCCCAATCGGGCCAACTCCGCGCCCACGGCCGCTGACGGGGCGTCTAAACGGGTGGCGCGTACAGAACGTCATCGGGTTTCTTTCCGCCGTGCAGCAGGATCGACGGGTCGCCAATGCCGCCGCGCGCCCAGGTCTCGGCGATCGGCTGTTCGCGGTTCCATTCCCAGCGCAGGTTGCGGCGCGCGATGCGCCAGACCCCCTCACGGCGCTCGAACCGATCCACAGCCCGCGCCAGGGTCAGGGTCTCGAACGGCGGGGCGGCGTCGGGATAGCGGGCGAACGAGAGATAGTAGCACTCCGACCTCGCCAGGGTCGGCCCCTCCAGCTCGACCAGAATGTTGGTCACCGTGTGGGTCATGAGCCGGGCGCTGAGCAGCGTCGGCAGCACCGCGGCGATGTAGTCGCTGGCCGGGCCCAGGAACGATCCGCCGTGGTCTTCCACCGCATCTTCGTGATAGCAGGCGCGCAACAGCGCCTCG
>NZ_JANMBF010000122.1:0-32142 GCF_031360265.1 Phenylobacterium sp. | reverse complement strand
GGACGGCGCGATCCGGGCCCCGCGCGAAGGCGAGCGCTACTTCGCCCTGGTCAAGGTCGACCTGACCAATTTCGAGAACCCCGAGAACGTCCGCCACAAGGTGCTGTTCGACAACCTGACGCCGCTCTATCCCGACGAGCGCCTGCGGATGGAGATCGACGACCCGACCCTGAAGGACCGCTCCGGCCGGGTCATCGACATCGTGGCCCCGCTCGGCAAGGGCCAGCGCTGCCTGATCACCTCGCCGCCCCGGGTCGGCAAGACGGTGATGCTGCAGAACATCGCCAAGTCGATCGAGACCAACCACCCCGAGTGCTACCTGATCGTCCTGCTGATCGACGAGCGCCCGGAAGAGGTCACCGACATGCAGCGGACGGTGAAGGGCGAGGTGATCTCCTCGACTTTCGACGAACCCGCCACTCGGCACGTGCAAGTTGCGGAAATGGTTATCGAAAAAGCCAAGCGCCTGGTCGAGCACAAGCGTGACGTGGTGATCCTGCTGGACAGCGTCACCCGGCTGGGCCGCGCCTACAACACCACGGTCCCCTCCTCCGGCAAGGTGCTCACCGGCGGCGTCGACGCCAACGCCCTGCAGCGCCCCAAGCGCTTCTTCGGCGCGGCGCGGAACATCGAGGAAGGTGGCTCGCTCACCATTATCGCCACCGCCCTGATCGACACCGGCAGCCGGATGGACGAGGTGATCTTCGAGGAGTTCAAGGGGACAGGTAATTCGGAAATCGTGCTCGACCGCAAGGTCGCCGACAAGCGGGTCTACCCGGCCATCGACGTGATCAAGTCCGGCACCCGCAAGGAAGAACTGATCACGCCCAAGGAACACCTGACCAAGACCTACATCCTGCGCCGGATTCTGGGGCCCATGGGCGCCCAGGACGCCATCGAGTTCCTGCTCGACAAGCTGCGCAACGCCAAAACCAACGAGGAATTCTTCCAGTCGATGAACACTTAGGGGCGGCGCTCACCGCCGGCGGGGATGGCCGATGATCAAGGTCTATGCGGCGCGGGGCACACGATCGCAGCGGGTGATCTGGGTGCTCGAGGAGCTGGGCGCACCCTACGAGACGGTCTCGCTCACATTTCCGCCGCGCATGCATCACCCGGAATTCTTCGCGATCAGCCCCGCCGGCGCCCTGCCGGCGATCGAGGACGATGGAGTCGTCCTGATTGAGAGCCTGGCGATCTGCGAATATCTCAGCCGAAAGTTCGCCGGCCGCCTGGTGGTCGGGGCCGAGGAACCCGGGTTTACCGACTACCTTCAGTTCCTGCATTTCGGGGAGGGAACCCTCGCGCCGCCGCTGGCCTGGGCGCGCCGCTTTGGTCCGCGCCTGGAGTCAGTGATGGCGGACGCGCGAGAGGCCTTCGCCCTGCGCCTGGCCGTCGTAGAGCACGCCCTGGCCGATGGCCGGGCGTATCTGGCGGCCGACCGCCTAACCCTGGCGGACATCTCCGTGGGCTATACGCTTGGCCTTTCCGACCTCGCCGGCCTTCACCAGCTGCTGCCCGCCTCGGTGCTCGCCTATGAGGCCAGACTGGAGGCTCGGCCGGCCTATCAACGGGCCTACCAACCGGCATGACTCGCGCAAGGCTTGCGGGCCTACCGGCCGCACCAGTTCTACTTGTGTTTCACGTGAAACAGCGGTGAGCCATTTGCGCCCCATCGGGGGAGCTGTCAGCGAAGCTGACTGAGAGGGTCCTCGCAGGTCTGCGCTGTCCCGTTCCACCGCTTCGCGGTCCCCCTCCCCCAGAGGGGAGGAACGGCGTATTCCTAAGGAATCAGCAGGCTCGACCCGCTCGTGGCGCGGCTCTCCAGCGCCTCGTGCGCGCGGCGCGCCTCGACAAGCGGAAACGTCTGGCCGATCTCGATCTCGATCTTGCCGGAGAGGATCAGGGCGAAGAGCGCGCCGGCGCTGGCGTCGAGCTCGGCGGTCGACGCCTGATAGTCGCCCAGGGTCGGCCGGGTGAAGAACAGCGAACCGGAGCGCATCAGCCGCCCCGCCTCTACCGCCGGTGGCGGCCCCGATGCATTGCCGAAGCTGACGAACAGGCCGCGCCGCGCCAGGCTGCCCAGCGTGCCCTCGAAGGTGTCTTTGCCCACCGAGTCGTAGGCTACTGGTACGCCCGCCCCGTCCGTGATCCGGCGCACCTCGGCAGCCACGTCCTGCTCGCGGTAGAGGATTACATGGTCTGCGCCGAGCTGGCGGACCCGCGCGGCCTTGGCTTCGGAGCCGACGGTGGCGATGACCACGGCGCCCAGCGCCTTGGCCCACTGCACCATGATCTGGCCGACCCCGCCGGCGGCGGCGTGTATCAGCAGGGTCTCGCCGGCCTCGACCCTGTGCAGGCGGCGCAGGAGGAACTCGCTGGTCATGCCCTTCAGCAGCGCGGCGGCCGCCGTTCGCGCGTCGATGCCCGCCGGGATCGCCACGGCCCGGTCGGCGGACACGACAGAATAGTCGGCATAGCCGCCCGCCAGGCCGGCCGCCGCGGCCCGGTCGCCCATCTTGAATCGCGCGACCCCCTCGCCCACCGCCTCGACGACCCCGGCCGCCTCGCCGCCGGGAATCGACGGCAGCTTCGTCGGGTAGAGGCCGGACCGCAGGTAGGTGTCGATGAAGTTGATGCCGATGGCCTCATGGCGCAGCAACACTTGGCCGGGCTTGGGCTGCGGCTTGTCGACCTCAACGAGATCGAGCACGTCGGGACCGCCGGTGCGGGCGAAACGGATGGCGCGCATCAGGCTGCGGTCCTGGGGCCGCCGGGAGGGGTGATCATCTCAGGCGCGCCCATGTTGGTCTCCTGTTTGCCAGAATCTGGTCTAGCGCGAGGAACCGCTCTGCGACCATATAGATTCCGACAGCGGAGGAATGCGCCATGAAGATGACCATCGAGGTGGATTGCTCGCCGGAGGAAGCCCGCCGGTTCCTCGGCCTGCCGGATGTCAGCGCGCTCAACGACCACCTGGTGGGCGAGATGAAGAAGCGCATCGACGCCAACATGCAGATGATCTCGCCCGACGAGTTGGTGAAGAACTGGATGAGCTTCGGCGCCGGCGCCCAGGAGCAGTTCCGCAAGCTGATGGACGTGGGCCTGAGCGCCGCCTCACGGACGAAGTGACCGATACGATCTTCGCGCCCGCCACGGCCGCGGGCCGGGCCGCGGTGGCGGTCGTTCGCCTGTCGGGACCCGCGACCCGCGCCGCGCTGCGTGCGCTGGGCGGGGGGCCGCCGCCAGCGAGGCGGGCGAGCCTGCGCCGGCTGACCGGAACTGACGGCCAGCCGATCGACGAGGCCCTGGTGCTGTGGTTCCCGGCCCCGGCCAGCTATACCGGCGAGGACTGCGCGGAATTCCACGTCCACGGCGGCCAGGCGGTGGTGGGCGCGCTGGTCAGCGCGCTGGCCGCCCAGGGTCTGCGGCTGGCCGAGCCGGGCGAATTCACCCGCCGCGCCTTCGAGCACGGCAAGCTGGACCTGGCCCAGGCCGAGGGCGTCGCCGATCTGATCGACGCGGAAACCGAGGCCCAGCGCCGCCAGGCCCTGGCCCAGCTGGGCGGGCGTCTGTCGGGCATCCAGGCGCGATGGCGCGACGGACTGATCCGCGCCAGCGCCATGCTGGACGCCGCCGTGGACTTTCCCGACGAGGAACTACCGGCCGACGCGGCGGACCGCGCCCGGCCGATCCTGGAGATCCTGGCGGGCGAACTGGAGGCCGCCGCGGCTGACGTGGCGCGCGGGGAACGGGTGCGCGAGGGCTTCCGCATCGCGCTGCTGGGCGCGCCCAACGCCGGCAAGAGCACGCTGTTGAACGTCCTGGCGCGTCGCGAGGCGGCCATCGTCTCGGCCACGCCGGGGACGACGCGCGACATCATTGAGGTCCCGCTGGTGCTGGGCGGCTACAAGGTGATCCTCGCCGACACCGCAGGCCTGCGCGCCACCAACGACGAGATCGAGGCCGAGGGCGTGCGCCGCGCCGAGGCCTGGGCCGAAAGCGCGGCCCTGCGGGTCTGGCTGGTGGACGGCTATGGCGATCCGAACCCCGACGTCCCCGCCTCGCTGCGCCCGGACGATATCGTGCTGCTCACCAAGCGCGACCTGGGCGAGGGGCTGGACGGCCTTCCCGGCGAGCCGTTCACCGCGAAAAGCCCCAACGACGTGGCCTGGCTGGTGCGGGCGCTGACCGACACCGTCGTAGGCGCCCTGGCCGGGGCCGAGATCCCGGCCGCCACACGCCTGCGCCACAAGGACCTGCTCAACGAGGCGGCACACCGCCTGCGGCAGGCGCTGGCTGAGGACCAGGCGCTGGAACTGGCGGCCGAGGACGTCCGCCTCGCCGCCCGGGCGCTGGACCGGATCACTGGGCGCATCGATCCGGATCAGGTGCTGGGCCATATCTTCTCGACCTTCTGCATCGGCAAATAGTCCCTCCCTTAATTGGGAGGGACAGGCGGCAAGGCCGCCAGGGCGGGGTCGTGCGGGTCGGTGTGCTGAACACCGGGCCTGACCCGCCCCACCCGCCTGTCTCTGCGCTCCAGCCACCCATCCCATTAAGGGAGGGGACGATGTTTCACGTGAAACAGTGTCGCCCTTGGCCTATAGGACGCGCTTCATGACCTGGGACGTGATCATCATCGGCGGCGGGCACGCCGGCTGCGAGGCGGCGGCCGCCTCGGCGCGGTTCGGCGCGCGCACGCTGCTGCTGACACACAAGCTCGAGACCCTGGGCGAGATGAGCTGCAACCCGGCCATCGGCGGCCTGGGCAAGGGCCATCTGGTGCGCGAGATCGACGCCCTGGACGGGCTGATGGGACGGCTTGGCGATCTGTCGGGCATCCAGTTCCGCCTGCTGAACCGCTCGAAGGGCGCCGCGGTGCGCGGCCCGCGCTCGCAGATCGACCGGGCGCTCTACCGCCAGGCCATGCAGGCCGAGCTGGCCGCCACCCCCAACCTCAGCCTCCGCGCGGAGGCCGTGGAGGACCTGATCGTCGAGGACCGGGTGGTCGTGGGCGTGGTCGGGGCCACCGGGACCGCCTATCGCGCCGGCCGGGTGGTGCTGACCACCGGCACCTTCCTCAAGGGCGTGATCCATCGCGGCGAGCAGCGTATCGCCGCCGGGCGAGTGGGCGACGCACCGGCCATCGGGCTTTCCGACCGGCTCTATGCCTCGGGCCTGGCTATGGGGCGGTTGAAGACCGGCACGCCCGCGCGCCTGGACGGCCGCACCATCGCCTGGGACGGGCTGGAAATGCAGGCGGCCGATGACGACCCTGTGCCGTTCTCCTTCCTGACGCCGAAGATCACCGTCCCACAGATCGCCTGCGGCATCACCTACACGACCGCGCAGACGCACCGGATCATCGCCGAGCGGCTGGGGGAATCGGCCGTCTACGGCGGCCGGACCACCGGCGTCGGCCCGCGCTACTGCCCCTCCATCGAGGACAAGGTGGTCCGCTTCGCCGACAAGACCAGCCACCAGATCTTCCTGGAACCTGAAGGCCTTAGCGACGACACGGTCTATCCGAACGGCATCTCCACATCGGTGTCGGAGGAGACCCAGGACCTGTTCCTGCGCACCATCCCCGGCCTCGAGGCGGTGCGAGTGAAGCGGTACGGCTACGCCATCGAATATGACTATGTGGACCCCCGCGAACTCTACCCGACCCTGGAAGCCAAGCGCCTGCCCGGCCTCTATCTGGCCGGCCAGATCAACGGCACGACGGGCTATGAGGAGGCTGGGGCGCAAGGCCTGGTGGCGGGGCTGAACGCCGCCCGCGCCGCCTCCGGCGCCGCGCCCGCCCACTTCGCCCGCGATGAGGCCTACATTGGCGTGATGATCGACGACCTGGTGACGCGCGGCGTCACCGAGCCTTATCGGATGTTCACCAGCCGGGCGGAATTTCGATTGATCCTGCGCGCCGACAACGCCGACCAGCGCCTGACCGCCAAGGGCGAGGCTCTGGGCGTCGTGGGCGCCGTGCGGGCGCGCGCGTACGCGGAAAAGGCCGACGCCCTGGCCGGGGCCCGGGCCATGGCCGCCAGCCTGACACTGACCCCGTCGGCCGCCGGAAAGGCCGGGCTGCCGGTCAAGGCCGATGGCCAGCGGCGCAATGTCAACGAGCTTCTGGCCTATCCGACGATCGGCTTCGACGATCTGGCGCGGCTCTGGCCGCAGATCTCCGGCTGGCCCGCCGCCATCCGCGAGCAGATCGAGATCGAGGCCTCCTACGCCGGCTATCTCGACCGCCAGGCCGCCGACGTGGCCGCCTTCCGCCGCGATGAGAACCTCAGCCTGCCGGCCAGCCTCGACTACGCCATCGTCGGAGGGCTTTCCAACGAGGCTCGTGAAAAATTGAATAGAATCCAACCTCTGACCCTTGGCCAGGCTGCCAGGATCGAAGGCGTGACCCCCGGCGCCCTGACCGCCCTGCTGGCCCATGTCCGCCGCCGCGCCGCCTGACGCTGGCGCCCTGGAGTCCGCCATGGACTCCGCGCGCTTCGCCGCCCTAAGCGCCGCGACACCGGCGCAGATGGCCGACCTGGAGCGGTTTCGGGTCCTGCTGACCGAACGCAACTCGGTGATGAATCTCGTCGGCCCGGCGTCCCTGCCCCACTTCTGGTCCCGTCACGCCTGGGATTCCGCCCAACTGATCAGACTGCAGCCGGATGCGCGGGCCTGGGCGGATCTGGGCGCCGGCGCCGGCCTGCCGGGGATCGTCCTGGCCATACTTGGAAAAGCCGTGCTTGGCTTCCATGTGGACCTGATCGAGAGCATGACCAAGCGCTGCAAGTTTCTCGGCGAAGTGGTGGAAGATCTGCAACTTCCGGCCACCGTCCACAACGCCCGCGCCGAAGACCTGGATCTGACGGTGGAAATCGTCACCGCGCGGGCTTGCGCCCCGCTCCACCGCCTGCTCCGGTATGCCCGGCCCTACCTGCAGTCTGGCGCCACCGGCCTGTTCCTCAAGGGACAAGATGTTGTCTCCGAGATGTCCGAAGCTGCTAGATATTGGGAATATGAGGCCGACGTCCTGCCCTCCAAAAGCGACCCCCGGGGTCGTATCGTCCGCGTGAAGAGGCTTGGCCGTGCCCGCAAGGTCTGACCTGCGCGTCCTGGTGGTCGCCAACCAGAAAGGCGGCGTGGGCAAGACCACGACGGCGATCAATCTCGGCACCGCGCTCGCCGCCGTCGGCGAGCGGGTGCTGCTGATCGATTCGGACCCGCAGGGCAACGCGTCCACTGGCCTCGGAATCGGACGGGCGTTGCGGAAACACACCCTCTACGACGTGCTGATGAACGAAAACACCCTGCTCGAGGCGGTAGTGAAGACCTCCGTACCGGGCCTTCACCTGACGCCATCCGACCCGGACCTCTCCGGCGTCGAGATGGAGCTGGCCCAGGATCCCCGGCGCTCCTACCGGCTGCGCGACGCGCTGGACGCCGTGCGCCAGGACGGGAGCTACAGCTACGTGCTGATCGATTGCCCGCCGTCGCTGAACCTGCTGACGGTCAACGCCATGGCCGCCGCCGACGCGGTGCTGGTGCCGCTGCAGTGCGAATTCTTCGCGCTGGAGGGCCTGAGCCAGCTGATGCGCACCATCGACCTGGTCCACGCCAGCCTCAATCCGAAGCTGGAGATCCAGGGCATCGTGCTGACCATGTTCGACCGCCGCAACGGGCTGTCGGGCCAGGTGGCCAGCGATGTGCGCGCCCATTTCGGCGAGACGGTCTATCAGACGGTGATCCCGCGCAATGTGCGGGTCTCCGAGGCGCCGTCGTTCGGCAAGCCGGCGCTGGTCTACGATCTGAAGTGCGCGGGAAGCCAGGCCTATCTGCGGCTGGCCCGCGAGGTGGTGCTGCGCGAACGCGCGCGCCGAAAAGAACTGGCTTAGGGGATCGCGATGGCCGAGGGGCGCAGAGGACTGGGGCGCGGGCTGTCGGCCCTGCTGGGTGAGGCCGAGGAGATCCCGCATGCCGCCGAGCCGGCCAACGGCGTGCGCGAAATCCCCATCGAGCTGATCCACCGCAACCCCGAACAGCCGCGCCGGCACTTTCCCGACGCCGAAATCGCCGAGCTGGAGAGCTCGATCCGCAGCCAGGGGATCCTGCAGCCGATCCTGGTGCGCCCCTCGCCGCGGACGCCCGGCGAATTCGAGATCGTCGCCGGTGAACGCCGCTGGCGCGCGGCGCAGAAGGCGGGCCTGGCGATCGTTCCGGCCCTGGTGCGCGCGCTGGACGACGACCACGCCTTCGAGATCGCGGTGATCGAGAACGTCCAGCGCGAGGATCTGAACGCCATGGAGGAGGCCCAGGCCTATGCCTCGCTGATCCGGCGCATGGCCTACACCCAGGACAAGGCCGCCACCGCCGTCGGCAAGTCGCGCAGCCACGTGGCCAATACGTTGCGCCTGCTGCAACTGCCGGACGCCGTGCAGGATCATGTGCTGTTCGGCCGCCTGACCGCCGGCCACGCGCGCGCCATTCTCGCCGCGGCCTTCCCTGAAGTTCTCGCGCAAACCATTGTCGATAAAGGACTTTCCGTCCGAGAGGCAGAGTCTCTGGCCAAGGCGAAGTCCGACGCGCCGAAAAAGGGCTCGGGTCCGCGGCGGGCGCCCAAGGACACCGACACCGCGGCCCTGGAGGCGGACCTTGAGGAGGCGCTGGGGATGAGCGTCGACATCGCCGACCGTGGCGGCGCCGGCGAGATCCGCATCCGCTACGCCACCCTGGAACAGCTCGACGAGCTCTGCCGCAAGCTGACCCGCGCATGATGCTCGCCACCGGGACCAAGGTTCGCCTGAGGACCATCGGCGTGCGCGACCTGAAGGCCTGCGCGCCCTTCAAATACACCCTGTCGATCACCGAGCCGCTGACCGACCCGGCGCGGATCCGCGAGGTCTATGACCAGACCGGGTTCTGGACCGCCGACGCCGGCGCAGCCGCCATTGAAAGCCGGGGCGCGGCGGACGCCGGCCGGCTGATCGGGACGCTGCAGTTCTATCGCACCGGGCCGGGCGTCCATGGGCTGGAGATCGGCTATATTCTGCACGACGAGGATGACCGGGGCAAAGGCTATGCCTCTGAGTCTCTGAGGCTTTTCTCCGACCTGCTGTTCGCGCGAAACCCCTGGTGCCACCGTCTGCAGCTGATCATCGAGACCTGGAACGACGCCTCCGCGCGCCTGGCCGAGAACTGCGCCTACGCCAGCGAGGGCATTCTGCGCAAGGCCGGCTACTCCTCCCCCGACGAGCCCAGCGACTGCTTCGTCTATTCGCGGGTCCGGGACTAGCTCCCCTCGCCGTCCTCGCCCACCGCCGGGCGCACGCGCTGGTCAACGTTGGTGGGGGCGGTCTTGACGCCGGTGCGATCCTCTTGCCGGGCGCCCTGCAGAATGCCGACCAGGCCATAGTTGCCCTCGTGGCAGGCGTATTCGTAGACCGGCCCCTTCGACCGGGAGAATTCGTACTCGCCGCCCCACGGCTGGCTGAACACGCTGGCGTCCTCCACCCAGAAGCCATAGCGCATCCGGTCCTTGCCGACCGGGGTCAGCCGCTCGGTGACCTTCAGGTGTGCGGAGGCGCCGCGGAACACCTGCTCGGGGTGGAAGTTGGTGGTCTCGATCACCAGCGTGTCGCCCTCCCAGCGGCCAATGGAATCGCCCATCCAGGGCCGCACCATCGCGGGGATATGGGCGCCGCCCAGGCGCACGATCCGCGCGTCGTGGACCATCTCCACCACGATCGAGACCTGATCGCGAGTCTGCACGATCTGGTAGGTGTTGTTGTAGAGCCCAGGCGTCATCACCGGCCCCGAGGAATTGCCGAACGACAGCAGGCAGCGCTCGCCCAGCGCGCGGGTCTCGGGGTTGTCGCTGGGTCCGCCGCCGCTCGCCGGCGGACGCGGGCCGAACGGGTCGGCGCGGACATCCTTGCGCAACGGGACGCGGCCGTCGCCCGGGGTGGTGATGAAGCCGTTCCGGGGCTGGCCCCCCACCCGCATGATCGTTGAGCCCGGATCGGTCCAGGCGGCGTTGTAGTTGCAGTTGACGCCGCGCCCGTCGCTGCAATCGGCGGGCAGATCGGTGACCTTGGCGCTGGGGTCAGTCGGCCGGTTCCCCAGGGCGACGAGGTCGTCGTTGCGGTGCTCGATCTTTCGCGCCTGATCCTCGGTCAGGACCAGGTCCTTGCCATAGCGCGGGTTGCGCTCCAGCCGGGTGATCGAGGCATTGGTCCAGACCCCCTGCAGGTCCGGGTGGCCATAGGCGTCGCGCGGCGGCTTGTAGGCGGTGTGCGCAGGCCCAGGCTGAGCCGCCGCCAGCGACGGGACGACGGCCAGGCCGATCACGGCCATGCAGGCCAGCGCTTTCAAAACCATCACCCACCCCCCTTGATCGTGTGCGTTTTTGACGCCCCTGACTATTTCGACCTTCCCGGCCGCGGCGCAAGGAAAACGGCGACAAGTCGCGCGGTCAGAGCCCGAGACGCCGCGCGCGGCTGGCGACCGCCAGCGCCAACCGCTCGGCGATCAGCTGGTCGGGGGAGCCGGCGGTCTTGCACAGCCGGTCAGCGCCCAGGATCTCCGGCTGGATGCGGTCGAGTTCCTCCAGGGTCCAGGTTCGCGCCTGGCGCAGCACCTCACGCTCCTGTTTCCAGAACACCCGCGCCGCCTTGGCCGCCTCCTGCAGGCCCGCGCCACCCTTCGCCAGGGTTAGGATCCGACGCAGCAGGGCCAGGTGAAGGCTCATCATCCGCACGGCCGCGGGACCCGACTCCCCCTCCTGTGCGGCGCGCCGCAGCCCGGCCTGGGCCTCGGCGAGGCGCCCGCCGAACGCATCGCTTGCGGCATCGCCAAGCGACGCCTCCGGCTCCACGCCGAGGAACGGCTCCAGGTCGGCCGGGGTCGCGGTGACGCCACGGCCCGGGCCGAGATAGAGCGCCAGCCGCTCGATCTCCTGGCGCGCCACCCCGCGTTCCTTGGGCATCCGGGCGACGAACAGCGCCAGGGCCTCGGCGGTGAGCGCCAGGTTGTCCTTGGCCAGGGTCTCGCGCACCTGGCGCGCCACGTCGCCGGGTTCGTCCTCGTAGCAGGCGATGGCCACGGCGCTCGCGGCCTTTTCGGCGGCCTTGCGTAGCGCCGAATCGCGGCCAAGCGCGCCGGCTTCGATCAGCAGGAAGGCGTCGGGATTGAGCTCGCCGGCGGCGTGGCGGGTCAGGGCCTCGGCGGCCAGCTTGTCCAGCGACGCCTTCTCCGTGGCGAAGCGCAGCCGCACCAGCCTGCGCCCGCCCATCAGCGACTGGGCCGCCAGCTCCCCCTCCAGCCGGCCCGCGTCGGCGTCCATGTCGCCATCGGTGAGCTGGGCGACATCGAACGGATCGTCGGGATTGCTGACGATCCGCGCGATGAGCTCGCGGCCCCGGTCGCGCACCACGCCCAGGTCGCGGCCATGGATCACCGCGGCGCGGACACCGGCGTCGGGCGCCCTTAGGAACCGCTCGATATCCGGGCGCTTGCCGAGGATCACGCCTCAGCCCTTCTTCTTCGGTCCCGAGGGCTCCCCGGTGGCCATCCAGGCGGCGAGTTCCAGCTGGATCCGCCGCGCGGCCTCCTCGGCGGCGCGCTCCTGGGCGTCCTGCTGGGCGGCGACGGAGGCATAGGGCTGGTCGGCGGAATCATAGGTCAGCTCAACCCGCACCCGGCCCTTCTTGGCCGCCGCGCCCGACGGCAGGCGCGTCAGGATGTAGTCCGCGGTCATCACGTACTCATAGCGGCTGGCGACATTGTCGGTGCGAACGCCACGCGGGTAGCGCGTCTCGGCGATCGCCAGCTGCATCCGATAGGCCGCGGGGGCCGCGCGGTTGCGGCCGAAGGCGTCGTCCAGGTGCTCGCGGATCAGGAAGCCGGCGCGGCCGTCGGGGGCCGTCACCTCGATCGCCGCCAGGCTAGCGACCACGCCACGCTGGGCATAGAGCGGGGTGAAGCCGCAGGCTCCGAGCCCGAGGCCGCCGACCGCCAGGGCCAGGACGAGCAGGCCCCGCATCAGCCGGCCACGATGTTGACGATACGATCTTTCACCACGATCACCTTGCGGATGGTCAGGCCCTCCAGGCGCCGTGCAATCTCCGGGTCGTCAAGCACGATCTTCTCCACGTCTGCCGGTTCCGCCCCCGCCGGCGCCGAGATCTCGCCCCGCCGCTTGCCGTTGACCTGCACCGGCAGGATGCGGACGGCGTCCTCGGTCAGCGCCGCGTCGAACGCCGGCCAGGCGGCCAGCGCCACCATGCCCTGTCCGCCGACGCGGACCCAGCACTCTTCCGCCAGGTGCGGGGTGAACGGAGCGATCAGCCGGGCAAAGTCTTCCAGTGCACGCTGACGCTCAACGACCATTGCTGCCGAGGCGCCATTCGCGGGATGCGCCTTGAGTTGGTTCAGAAAGCTGTAGAGGTGCGCGATCGCTGAATTGAACCGGAATGATTCAATTGCCTGAGTGACGGCTTTCACGAGCTTATGCCGCTCTCGCCGCAAATGATGGACCGAGGGCTGCTCGCCCTCCAACCACTGATCCGGGAGCGCCGGCTGGCTTTCGAATTCCTCCCAGACCCGGTTGACGAAGCGCCAGGCGCCCGCGACGCCGGCCGTCGACCACTGGCTGTCGCGCTCGGGCGGGCTGTCCGACAGCACGAACAGCCGCGCGGCGTCGACGCCATAGACCTGGAAGATCTCGTCGGGGGCCACGGTGTTCTTCTTCGACTTCGACATCTTCTCGACGTCGCCGATGACCACGTCGGCGCCGTTTTCCAGCAGCCTCGCGCGCCGCGCATTGCCCTCGACGATGACCTCGACCTGGCTGGGCTCCAGCCACTCCCCGCTCTGTCGGCGATAGGTCTCGTGGGTGACCATGCCCTGGGTGAACAGGCCGGCGAACGGCTCGCGCACGCTCAGCTGTCCGTCGTCGGCCAGGGCCTTGGTGACAAAGCGGGCATAGAGCAGATGCAGGACAGCGTGCTCGATCCCGCCGATATACTGGTCCACCGGGAGCCAGTAGTCGGCGGCGGCCTTGTTGATCGCCTCGTCGGCCTGCGTGTCGACGAACCGGGCGAAATACCAGGAACTGTCGACGAAGGTGTCGAGCGTATCGGTCTCGCGCGTCGCCGCCCCGCCGCACGTTGGGCAGGTGGTGTGCTTCCAGGTCGGATGCCGGGCCAGCGCATTGCCGGGCGCGCCGAAGTCCAGGTCGTCGGGCAGCGCCACCGGCAAGGCGGACTTGGGCAGCGGGACGACGCCGTCGGTCGCGCAATGCACCACGGGAATCGGACAGCCCCAACCCCGTTGGCGGGCCACGCCCCAGTCGCGCAGGCGATAGACCGTTGCGCCCGCGCCCTGGTCCTGCGCCTCGATCCGGTCGATCGCCGCGGCCTTGGCGGCCTCGATATCCAGCCCATCGAGGAAGTCCGAATGATAGATCGCGCCGGGCCCGGTATAGGCCTCGTCGCCAACCTGGAAGGTCGCCGTGTCCTCGCCCGGTGGGAGCACCACAGGGATCACCGGAAGGCCATATTTCCTCACGAAATCAAGGTCGCGTTGATCGTGGGCCGGGCAGCCGAAGATCGCGCCGGTTCCATAGTCCATGAGGATGAAATTGGCGATCCATACGGGCAGGTTTCGATCCGCATCGAAGGGATGCTGCACGACCAGGCCGGTGTCGAAGCCCAGCTTCTCGGCGGTGTCGATCTCCGCCTGGCTGGCGCCGCCCTGTTTGCACTGGGCGATGAAGGCGCTGGCAGCGGGGTTGTCGGCGGCGATCCGCACAGCCAGGGGATGATCCGGCGCCACGCCGACGAAGCTCGCGCCATAGAGCGTGTCCGGCCGGGTCGTATAGACCTCCAGGCCGGCTTCGACGCCGGCGGGCGGCGCCCCGGCGAAGGCGAAGGCGAACTTCAGGCCCCGGGACCGCCCGATCCAGTTCTGCTGCATGACGCGGACCTTTTCGGGCCACCGCTCAAGCGTCGCCAGGTCGTCGGTCAGTTGGTCGGCATAGTCGGTGATGCGCAGGAACCACTGGTTCAGGCGGCGCTTCTCCACCGGCGCGCCGGAGCGCCAGCCGCGGCCGTCGACCACCTGCTCGTTGGCCAGCACCGTCTGGTCCACCGGGTCCCAGTTGACGACGCCTTCCTTGCGATAGACCAGGCCGCGCGCGAACAGGTCGAGAAACCACGCCTGCTGCTTGCCGTAGTATTCGACATCACAGGTGGCGAACTCGCGCGACCAGTCGATGCTCAGCCCAAGCTCTTTCAGTTCGCGGCGCATGCGCGCGATATTGTCGTAGGTCCAGCCGCGCGGATCCACGCCGCGCTCCATCGCCGCGTTCTCGGCGGGCAGGCCGAAGGCGTCCCAGCCCATGGGGTGCAGCACGGAAAAACCCCGCGCGCGCTTGAAGCGGGCGATCACGTCACCCAGGGCATAGTTGCGCACGTGGCCCATGTGCAGGCGCCCCGATGGATAGGGGAACATCTCCAGCACGTAGTATTTAGGCCGGGCGGGATCCATCACCGCGCGGAAGGCGTCGGCGTCGGCCCAGGCCTTGCGCCATCGGGGCTCAGTGTCTTTCGGGTTGTAGCGGGCCATCGTCAGAGGCTTTGGACCGGAGTTGGACGTCCGGTCAACGGCGATCCGGCCCCAGTGCGCACCGCGCGCTGGTCACGCGCGGCGGTCAGCCTTTGATATTCGAGAGCCGCAGCTGGCGGGCCCGCGTCAGGATGGCGTTTTCGATGTCCGTCTCGGTCTGGGCGGCCGAGGGGGCGTCGATCCAGCCGCCCGCGCTGTCGCGAGTCTGTTTGAACACCGCGACGTTCAGCCCGTCGGCCCGCAATCGCGCGTCCAGGATATAGACGGTGCATTTGAAGCGCTCAGTGGGCTTTTCGGGGCTGGCGTACCAGTCGGTGATCACCACGCCGCCATAGGGGTCGGCCGAGGCCAGCGGCATGAACGACAGGGTATCCAGCGTCGCGCGCCACAGATAGCCGTTGACGCCGATCGCCGGGGCGTTGCCGTCGGAGGCGGCTCCCACCTTGGCGCCGCCGCTGAAGGGGAGGGGAATGTGCGAGCAGCCCGCCAAGCCCACCAAGCCCAACAAAGCCAGGGCTACGGCGCTCGCCGCTCCGCCACGCATCCCGTAACCGCGCACAAACGGCATATGTATCGGTCTCCAATGATTTCCGAAGCGCTCGATCAAGCGCCACGGCGCCGCCCCACGCCCGGCCCTCTATAACAACGCCGGGTCCGGCACCAAACAGGAATCGCGTGGCCCTGCCGCCACAGGCGCCGCCCATCTTATCGTTAACCGCGCGACGGAGGCGGTGAGTCGGTTGACCTTGGACCCGACAGTTCATTAATCGGCAGGGACCGTGCTCGACTCCGGGGACAAGTTCCGGAGCTGTGAAGGCGCGGTGTTGGTGCTATTGGGTCTGGGCATGTCCGTCCGCAGGTTCGCAAGGCTGATCGCCTCGACCGCCCTTGTGGGCGCGGCCGGCTTTCTCGCGAGCGGCGGCGCGGTCCTGGCGGCCGACGCCAGGGGCAAGTCCATCGATTTCACCGTGAGGACCGACACATCGGCGATTGCGCCGCTCTCCCAATCGCTGAAATGGGACGCCGCCAAGGGCCGTTGGGGCGTGACGCTGGACCTGCGCCAGACCTCCACCCGCGAGACCAACCTCAACGACATCCAGGCCGGCGCCTACTACCGCATCACCCCGTCCCTGCGGGTTGGCGGCGCCGTGGCCTTCGGCGATCAGCAGGTCCCCTCAGGCCTGCGGGCGACAACGCCGGACGGTGGCGCGCCGCGGGTCCAGCTAGAGACCAAGTTCAAGTTCTAAACGCCGCCACCGCCGCCAGGCCCACAAGCCCCGAGTCCTTCAGGCGCCGCGCCGTTTTCTCGGTGATCCCCCCCAGCCCATAGACCGGCCCGCCCGCGCGGCGCACCAGTATCGCCATGCGGACCGGCCCCAGCGCCGCCCCCGCCGAGGGGCTGGCGCTGACGAAGGCGGCGGAGACCACCACCGCATCGGCGCCCGCCGCCAGCGCGCGTCGCGCCGCCAGGGTCGAATGGGCCGCCGCGGTGATGATCCAGCCAGGATTGGCGGCGCTCAGGCGCCGCGCCCTGTGGGCCAGCCGCTGCGGCAGATGAACCCCGTCCGCGCCCAACCGCGCCGCCAGTCGCCCATCGGCGCCGATCAGCAGCTTCAGTCCGCGGTCCCGGGCGATGGCCGCCAGCCGCGCGCCCCGCGCCTCGGCGTCGGCGGCGCCGAACGTCCGGAAGACAATGGCCGCGCCACGCGGCAGCTGTCGCGCAATGGCCTCGGGATCGGGCGTCCGCGCCGGATCGGTGAAGAACAGCAGTTCGGGCAGGCCCTTCGGCGCACCCTTTCGCACAGTGGCGCGGCGCCCTAGGAATTGCGCGGTCCGCTCAAGGGTCCAGAACGTCTGCGACATGGCCGCTTCCTCCGCCGATGCCTATTCAGACGTGGTGGCCCGGATCGCCCGCGCCACGCAAGCCGCCCGTCGCCCGGCCGGCGAGGTGACCCTGGTCGCCGTCTCCAAGATGCAGCCCTGGGAGGCCATCGCCCCGGTGCTGGCCGCCGGCCAGACCGTGTTCGGTGAAAATCGAGTGCAGGAGGCGACGGAACGCTGGGCCGAGCGGCGCGCGGACCTGACTCTGCACCTCATCGGCCCCCTGCAGACCAACAAAACCGCCGGCGCCGTGGCCCTGTTCGATGTCATCGAGACCCTCGACCGCGAGAAGCTCGCCCGCGCCCTGGCCGACGCCGTCCAGAAGCAGGGCCGCTCGCCGCGCCTCTACGTCCAGGTCAACACCGGCGAGGAGCCGCAGAAAGCCGGCGTGATCCCGGCGCAAGCCGACGCCTTCATCGCCCTGGCGCGGTCCGCCTATGGCCTCGCGCCCGAGGGCCTGATGTGCATTCCCCCGGCGGGCGAGCCTGCCGGCCCGCACTTCGCCCTGCTGGCCGGGATCGCGGCGCGTAACGGGCTGGCAAAGCTCTCAATGGGCATGAGTGACGACTTCGAGACAGCCATCGCCCTTGGCGCCACGAGCGTCCGCGTGGGTTCGGCGGTGTTCGGGGCCCGGGCTTAGGGCTGGATCGCCACGGCGTCGCCGGGGCGCGCCGCCGCCAGCAAGGCTTCGAGGTCCGCCCGCGCCAGCGCCACGCAGCCCTCGGTCGGTGCGTACCCCGGCCGGGCGATGTGGGCGAAGATGCAGGATCCCAGCCCCGCCACTGGCGGGTCGTCGTTGTGCCCCAGCACCAGCACCAGGTCGTAAAGCTCGTCATCACGCCACATGGTCTCCGCGCTCGCGCCATAGGGCAGCGTGACCGCGCGGTTGTAGGCGGGGTCGCCTGGCGCGTCGCACCAGCCGTCGTCGGGGCGAATGAGCCGGGTCGCCAGCGCGGTCGCGGGCGCCGCGCCCCGGTCTGGCCGGTAGAGCACGCGCCGCATCGGCCATACGCCCAGCGGCGAGGCGAGGTCGCCCTCGCGCTTCTCTGACGCCGGCGTGACCCCGCCCTTGCCGAGCGCGCAGCGCACCCGTCGTCGGCCCAGGTCGAGCCAGCCGTCCGCTGTCACGGCAAAGATCATTGCCCCTCCAAAACCCCCAAGCCGGGCCAAATCCCCCGGCCGGGCCAAATCCCTTTGCCCGCGCCAGTCGATAGGGTGCATGGTCTTTCGCCATGGCTCAACGCAAGACCCTGCTCATCGTCGATGACGACGCGGACCTGCGCGGCGCAGTCGCCGAGCAGCTGCGGGCGGAGGATTTCACCACGCTGGAGGCGGCGACCGCCGGCGAAGGTGTCAGGCTCGCCCAGACCGAACGCCCGGACCTGATCCTGCTCGACCTCGACCTGCCGGACTTCGATGGCCGCGAAGCCTGCCGCCGGATGCGCGCCGCCGGCATCGCCACCCCGGTGATCATGCTGACCGCCGCGGGCGAGGACGACGACACCGTCCAGGGCCTCGACGCCGGGGCCAACGACTATGTCACCAAGCCCTACAGGTTCGCCGTCCTGCTGGCCCGCATCCGCGTGCAGTTGCGCGACTACGAACATTCGGAAGGCGCGGTGTTCCGCCTGGGCGACTATGAGTTCCGCCCGGCCGCTAAGCTGCTGTTGGACCCGCAGGGCCGCAAGGTCCGGCTGACCGAGAAGGAAACCTCGATCCTCAAATACCTCTACCGCGCCGGCGAGAAGCCGGTGTCGCGCGAGGAGTTGCTGGCCGAGGTCTGGGGCTACAATGCCGGCGTCACCACCCACACCCTGGAAACCCACGTCTACCGCCTGCGCCAGAAGATCGAGTCCGACCCCGCCAGCGCCCGGCTGCTGCTGACCGAGGCGGGCGGGTACCGCCTGGCGCCGTAAGTTTCTCTCGCTCATGGGGCGCCGGCAACGAAGCGCGCTGAGGAAGGCGACCACGGTCTGAGCCGACCCTTCCGACGCGTGCGCCACCGCCCCCGAGGAGGCGAATTGGCGCCTGCTAAAGCACCAGGTCCGCGCTCACCGGCGCGTGGTCGCTGGGGCGCTCCCAGGCGCGCACGTCGTCGTGGATCCGCGCCGCCGCCGATCCCAGCCGGAACGCCGCCTCGCGCACACCCGGGGTCACCAGGATGTGGTCCAGGCGCAGGCCCCTGTTTGACTGGCGGAAGTCCTGGGCGCGGTAGCTCCACCAGGACGCCAGCTTCTCAGGCTCGGGATGGGCCTCGCGCATCAGGTCGATGAAGCCCAGCGATCCGCGCAGCGCGGCCATGGCTTCGATCTCCATCGGCGTATGACTGACGATCTTTGACATGTATTTGTGGTTCCAGACGTCGTTCTCGCCCGGGGCGACGTTCAGGTCGCCGACAATGGCCAGAGGCGCCTTGGGATCGCGGCGGGAAAGCTCGGCGGTCAGCCTTTCGTAGAAGTCGAGCTTGTGATCGAACTTGGCGTTGGCTTGCCGATCCGCCACGTCGCCCCCGGCCGGGATGTAGAAATTGTGGATCTCGACGCCTTCGACCACGGCGCCGACGCAGCGGGCATGGCCTTCCCGGCAGACCTCCAGGGGCGGCGCGTCCTCCAGCGGCAGGCGGGATGCGATCGCCACCCCATGCCAGCCCTTCTGGCCGGCGATCTTCAGGTGCGGCAGGCCCATATCGATGAAGGCCTGCCGAGGAAACTCGCCCTCGCGGCACTTGATCTCCTGCAGGCACAGCACGTCGGGCGCCTGTTCGGCGACGAAGCGGGCGGCCTGCTCGGCGCGCAGGCGGACGGAGTTCACGTTCCAGGTGCACAGGCGCAGGCGCATGCCGCTCAATAGGGGTCGGGACCAGGGTTGGGAACAGGGTTGGCGACGAGCGGGAAAAAGAGACGCCCGGGCACTGGAGGAGCCCGGGCGTTCAGTGGTTTCTCATGCCGCCGCCGGGAGGGGATAGAGACCGGCACGGGTCCCTCGGTACGATCAACGCGCCAGGGGCATAGTGATAATAACGCCACAGATAAAACAAAAGTCAAGCCCGCAAAACTTAAAACTTGATCGTGGCGAACACGTCACACCTTGCCGCGACCGACGTTCTTCGGCCGGGGATCCTTCAGCACGAACAGCGCGGGATCGAGGCCGGCGGTCGCCGCCAGGCCCGCGAGCTGGATCCGGGTCGCGCGGCCCTGGGCGTCGGTCACCGACCAACCCGCCAACGCTAGGGGCGCGTCGGTGAAGGACAGCGTTATCTGCCCCGCGGTCTGGCGGCGACCGTCGCGGGCGGTGATCGAGAACCCGTCGCTGGCGCGGTCCACGCGGGTCACCTGCACGCCCTTGTCGAGGCGGATGGTCTTGGCCAAGAACAGGGACAGCGGCGTGGCCATCAGCGGATAGGCGTCGAAGGTCTTCAGCCGACTGTCGGCCACCGACACCGTGCCGCCGTCGCTGACCACCAGCAGACCGGACGGCGGGTCATAGGCGAATCGCGCCTTGCCCGGTCGCTTGAGGAAGAGTTCGCCCCGGCTGGTCGCGCCACGCGCATCGGTCTGGGTGAAACGGCCCCGCGCCTCGCCCAGGGCCTGGAGGTAGGCCACCGCGCGATCTACCAGGACCTGGTCCGCGGCGGAAAGGGCCGGGGGCGGCGCTGGGGCGGCGCGCGGGCTCAGCGGCGGGATCGCGGCGGCCGCGGCGACCAGCGCGAACAGGCGCCGCCGGCTGGTCATCCCCGAACGCTTGACGGCTGAATTGCTCATGGGATCAGTCTCGCCGGCCATCATGGCGTCAGCATGGCCTGGCCCCCCGCGCCCGCCAAGCCTCAGAAGGCGCCGGTGCGGCTGGGCGCCAGGCGGAGGTGGACACCATCGGGCGCGCCAACGCCGCCCGGGCAGGCCGCAGGCCTCCAGGCCAGGTCGTAGCAGAGCCGCACCTCGGAGAGCGCGCCGGCGCGGGTGGTCTGCACGAAAACGGCCGACGCCTTGAAAGCCGGGTTGGCGGCCACAAATGCGCCGCGCACCGCACCGGCGGTCAGCGCGTCGGGGGCGATGGCCTCGATCTTCGGCAGCCGCAGCGCGTCGTAGAGCCGCGCGGCCTGGCCGAAATAGGCCCTCGGGTCGGCGAAGCCGCAGGCGCCGTGCGCCTGCCATTCGTGCTGCAACAGCACCGTCGAGGGCGTGCGGCAGAACATCTTGCGCACCGTGGCGGCGTCGATGGCGCCGACAGGGCGGCAATAGCGCGGATAGGGCCTGGTGACCCCATTGGGCCACAGGCCATGCAGCGAAAAGCCGAACGCCCGGCGGCAGTCCATCTGCTGGGCGCTCGCGCCGACACCGCCCTCGGCGCACCACTGCGGCGTCCAGTTCAGCGCCAGCAGATAGAAGGCGTTGGTCACGCCGCTGACCACCTCATCGGGGTCTGGCGACAGCACCGGCGCAGGGGTCAGGCCGGCGGGCGGTGAACAGGCCGGTCGCGCCAGAACAGGCAGCGCGACAACCGACACGGCGGCGGCCAGGATCAGGGTCAGACGCATCGCGATACTCCTGGCGCGGGGCGCCGTGGCTTCAAGATTCAACCCTGGACTGGTCCTTGGGACAGTTCGAGCGCGCCGAACTCTCGGGACGGCGCGCCTGGCCTGCTCTTTCCGTCTGGTCCGTGGCCCGACTCGCCGCCGCTAGGGCGCGGCGCTGACCAAAATCTCGCGCTTGCCGGCGTGGTTGGCGGGGCTGACCACGCCCTCCTGCTCCATCCGCTCGATCAGTGAGGCGGCGCGGTTGTAGCCGATCTGCAGGCGGCGCTGGACATAGCTGGTGGACGCCTTGCCGTCGCGGGTGACGACGGCCACGGCGCGGTCGTAGAGGTCGTTGGATTCCTCACCGCCGCCGAACCCTTCGTCCCCGCCGTCGCCGCCGGCCTCGTCAGGGGCCGCGGTGACCTCCTCCAGGTACTGGGGCTGGCCCTGTTCGCGCAGGAACCGGGCCACCGCCTCGACCTCGCCGTCGGAGACGAACGGCCCGTGCAGCCGGGTGATCCGCCCGCCGCCGGCCATGTTGAGCTGGTCGCCCTGGCCCAACAGCTGCTCGGCGCCCTGTTCGCCCAGGATGGTCCGGCTGTCGATCTTCGAGGTCACCTGGAAGCTGATCCGGGTGGGGAAATTGGCCTTGATGGTGCCAGTGATCACGTCGACCGACGGCCGCTGGGTGGCCATGATCAGGTGGATGCCGGCGGCCCGCGCCATCTGCGCCAGCCGCTGGACGGCGCCTTCGATCTCCTTGCCGGCGACCATCATCAGGTCGGCGACCTCGTCGATGATCACCACCAGCATGGGCATCGGCTCTGGGACGATCTTCTCGCTTTCGTAGATCGCCCGGCCTGCGTCATCGAACCCGGTCTGCACCGTGCGCTCGAAATGCTCGCCCTTGGCGGCGGCCTCGCGGGCGCGCTCGTTGTAGGAGGCGACGTTGCGCACGCCGATCTTCGACATCCGGCGATAGCGGTCTTCCATTTCGCGCACGGTCCACTTCAGCGCGACGATGGCCTTCTTCGGGTCGGTGACCACCGGCGCCAGAAGGTGCGGGATGCCGTCATAGACACTCAGCTCCAGCATCTTCGGGTCGATCATGATCATCCGGCACTGGTCCGGCGGCAGGCGATAGAGGATTGACAGGATCATGGCGTTGACCCCCACCGACTTGCCCGACCCCGTGGTGCCGGCGATCAGCAGGTGCGGCATCCGCGCCAGATCGGCGATATAGGGCTCGCCGCCGATGGTCTCGCCCAGCGCCATGGGCAGGGTCTGGCCGCCGCGCTCGTACTCAGGACTGGCCAAGAGGTCGCGCAGATAGACCGTCTCGCGCTTCTGATTGGGCAGCTCGATGCCGATGGCGTTGCGGCCCGGCACCACGGAAACCCGGCAGGCCGCGACGCTCATGGACCGCGCGATGTCGTCGCTGAGCGCCACCACCCGGGCCGACTTCACGCCGGCGGCCGGGACCAGCTCATAGAGGGTGACGACGGGGCCGGGGCGGATCTGGTCGATGGCCCCCTTGACGCCGAATTCGGCCAGCACGCTTTCCAGCAGCTGGGCGTTCTGCCGCAGGGCGCCTTCGTCGAACTGGGCCGAGCGCGGCTTGGGCTTGGCCAGCATGGATAGCTCGGGCAGGGCGAAGCCCCCTGGACGGGCGAACTCGAAGGTCGACTGGGCTTCGCGAAGTTCTCGCGGGGAGTCCTTGGCGCCCACCTTCGGCGGCTTCACCCTGGGGCCAGCGCCGACCTCGGCGGGTGTGGGCGCGGGATCGAGAGCGGCGTCGGGGATGCCGCCCTCCAGGCGGCCGCGCGCAGCGACCCGGGCCGCGCGCTCAGGCTTCACGGCGGCCCTCGGCCGGGGTTGCAGGGCGCGGGCCAGCGCCTCGCCAAGGCCCCGCAACTCGGCGCGGCGCAGGCCGATGGCGTAGCCCGCGGCCGTCAGACCGAGCACGGAGAAGATCACGGCGGCGATCGGCCGGGCGATCGGCAGGTGCGCATAGGCCAGGAGGTTCGCCAGGCCGGTCAGCAGGCCGTCGCCCCAGAATCCGCCAAGCCCCCTGGCCAGGGGCCAGGCGCTCGGCGGCGCCGGCCAGGCCAGCGCCGCGGCCAGGGCCAGCACGCCGGCGGCGCCCACCAGGGCGCGCAGCCGCAGATGGCCACGGCTGCTCGCCGGTTCGGCGGCGGCGACCCGGCAGAGCCCCAGGATCACCGCACTCAAGGCCAGCAGCCCCGAGGCGAGCCCCAGGGACTGCACCCCCAGGTCGGCCAGGGTCGCGCCGGCGGCGCCGAGCGCGTTGCTGGCGGTGGCGGGACCGGCCGCATTCAGGCTCGGGTCGGCGGCGTTATAGGTGACCAAGGCCACGGCCAGGCCGGCGCCGGCCGCCGCGGTGATTCCGCCGCGCAGCCGCGCCGCGCCCGGGTGGGTCCAGGCCAGGCCGGCGATGTGCCAGGCCAGCGCCATGCCGGTCTTCCGCGCCGCCCGCGCCATGCCCAATCTCTCCCGCTGCAATCCGCGGACCTGTTTCGCGCCAAGATCCTTAACGGCCATTTACCATGCCGACCCGTCGATCACGATTTGCGACCGGCGGGCGCCGGCACTAGGGTCCGCCGATGCAATGGTCCATGCCCCCCCTCGTCCTGCGGATCGTCGCCGGCCTGATCGGACTGGTGGCGCTCGGCGCCTTTACCCTGGGCATCGTCAACGCCCCGCAGCGCGGTCGCCTGCCCGGCGAGAAGCCCGCCGCCAGCGGCGCCGCCGTGGCCCCCATCCAGGCCACCGAGGCCACCCCGCTCGGCCAGGATCGCATCGAGGGCAAGCCCCCCCCGGTCCCGCTCACCGAAGAGGAACAGGCCAAGCTCGAGGCGGCGAAACAGGCCAAGGCCGACGCCGACGCCGCCAAGGTCGCCGCCGCTGGGGCCGCCCCGGCTGCTGTGACGCCCACCGTCGCGCCCGCCGCCGCGCCCGCGCCGCCGCCCTCCGCGCCCCCGGGCGAACCACCGCCCCAGGAAGAAGCCCCGCACTAGGATGACATCGGCGGAGGGGTGCTACCCCACCCCGTTCGCCCTGAAGTGCGCCAGCATCCTGGCCCACCCGTCGGCGGCGGCCTTGGGGTCGTAGCTGGGGCGATAGTCGGCCAGGAAGCCGTGCTGGGCGTCGGGATAGACGACGATTTCGCTGCCGGTCTTGCCGGCTGCCTTCAGGGCCACGCGCATCGCCTCGATGTCGGCCTGCGGGATGCCCTTGTCCTGCCCGCCATAGAGGCCCAGCACCGGGGCGTGCAGGTCCTTGACCAAGTCGATGGGCGCGGTGCGCGGATAGGCGCCGGCCTTCAGCGGCCCGTACCAGGCGACTCCGGCCTTGAACTGGGCGAACCGCTCGCAGCAGAGCCAGGTCGCCCCGCCGCCCCAGCAGAACCCGGTGACCCCCAGCCGCTTCATGTCGGCATAGGGCTGGGCGGACAGGTACTTCAGCGACGCGGCGGTATCGGCGGTCACCTGAGCTTCGGGGGTGGCCTGCACGATCTTCAGGATCGCCGGAAAGTCGGTGAGCTTGGACGGATCGCCGGCGCGGACGAACAGGTCGGGCGCCAGCGCCACATAGCCGGCCTTGGCCAGCCGGCGGCAGATGTCCTTCACCCACTCATGGACGCCGAAGATCTCGGAATTGACGAAGACCACCGGGTGCTTGCCGCCCCTGGAGGTCGAGGGGGCGGCGGGCCGGGCGAGATAGCCTGGGATTTTGCGGTCGCCCGCGTCGATCTCGACGGTGGCTGTGACGAGCCCGGCCTCGTCGGTATGGATCGGCTCGGCGTTGACGTCGAACGCCGCCACCGCATAGCCGCCGGCCAGCGCGAGCGCGATCGAACGCCGCGTGAGATCCAGATCGCCGGCCCAGTTGCCGTCCGCGCGCGTGAGAGTGACCATGAGTGGCTTCCGCTCCTTGTTGGGGTCGAGGCCCGCCGATCCTGCTCCCAGGGCCCGCCCTAAGTCAAAGCGCGCCGACCCCTCAGAAGTCGCGGAGAGCTTGCGCGCAACCCTTGGTGGGCTCATCGGAGGACATGACCTCAGGGGAACGAGCGCCGGGCCAGGCTTCGATCGCCGCGCGCCGGCCACGGCTGACGCTCGCCCTGGCCGCGGTGGTCGGCCTGACCGCCTCGTTCGGGCTTCAGCAGCTTCCCCGGACGGGTGTGAAACTGCGACTCACTCCCGTCGTCCAGGCCGTGCTGAACGATCCAGGCTCCCCCCGCGTCGGCCCTGCCGCGGCAAGCGTAACCGTCGTGATTTTCACCGACTACCAGTGCACGATCTGCAAAGCGACGGATCCGGCCCTGGAGCGGCTGCTGGCCTCCGACGCTGACGTGCGGGTGATCTTCAAGGACTGGCCCGTCTTCGGCCCGGTGTCGCGCACCGCGGCCCGCGCCGCGCTGGCGGCCGACCGGCAGGGCAGGTACCTGGCCTTTCATCGCGGCCTTATGAGCGCGCGCGGCCGGCTCGACGCCGACCAGATCCGCCGGATCGCCATCGCCGCCGGCGTCGACTGGCCCCGGCTGGTGGCGGACGAGGCGGAAGGTTCGGCGCGGCTGGACGCCCAGCTTGCCAGGCACGCCATGCAGGCCTGGTCGCTCGGCGCCGAAGGGACGCCGGCCTACCTCGTCGGGCCCTATCTGCTGATGGGCGGCCTGAACGATCGGCGTCTCGCCCACGCGGTGCGCGAAGCCCGGCGCGCAGGGCCGCCCGCGCCGTGAAGACGTCCATGACGCCGCCGCCCCGCCTGCGGGCGCTGGCCTGCCGTCCGCTCACCACCGGCGAGCGCGGCCTGGCGCACGAAATGTTCGGGTCGGGCCTCGACGCCGCGCCCGTGCGGCTGCTGGCGCTGCCGGTCTGGCCGCGCGCCTTCGTGGCTGGCCCCCGGCTGATCGCCTGGCCGGCGCGCCACGCCCTGGCGGATTTCGCCTGCGCCCCGCTGCCGGTCCAGGCGACCTTCGTCCACGAACTGACCCACGTCTGGCAGGCGCAGCGCGGGGTGCGCCTTGCGCTGGCGAAACTCCGCGCCGGCGACGGCCCTGCAGCCTATGCCTACGACCTGGCGGACGGCCGGGCCTTCGCCGAGCTCAACATCGAGCAGCAGGCGAGCGTCGTCGAGCACGCCTTCCTGGCTTCGCGCGGGGCGGCGACGCCGTTCGCGCCGTACCTCTACGCCCAGGCGGCGCCTGCCTGGCGCGAGGTTTGATCGATCCGCCCGAGGCGATTGGAGACTTTCGCCCTTGCGGCCCCCCCGAATTTCCCCATATCGGCAGGCGACGCGGGGTTCCGTGCGAGGAAACCTCCTCGCCGGCCCCGCCGGACCTATCGAACCGGACCTATCGAATCGGGGACATTGCAATCGCTGAGGCGCTTCATTTGAAGGCTTCCCCGCAACGTCCGCCAACAAGGAGCGAGCTGGACTCTCAATGAGCAAGATTATCGGTATCGACCTCGGCACGACCAATTCGTGCGTCGCCATCATGGACGGCAAGACGCCCAAGGTGATCGAGAACGCCGAGGGATCGCGGACCACACCCTCGGTCGTGGCCTTCCTGGAGGACGGCGAGCGCCTGGTCGGCCAGCCCGCGCGGCGCCAGGGCGTCACCAACCCCACCAACACCCTGTTTGCGATCAAGCGGCTGATCGGCCGCAACTTCGCCGACCCGATGGTCGAGAAGGACCGGGGCATGGTGCCCTATGAGATCGTCAAGGGTCCGACGGGCGACGCCTGGGTTAGGGCCCACGGCAAGGACTATTCGCCCCAGCAGGTCTCGGCCTTCATCCTGCAGAAGATGAAGGAAGCCGCCGAGCAGTATCTGGGCGAGAAGGTCGAGAAGGCGGTGATCACCGTGCCGGCCTATTTTAACGACGCCCAGCGCCAGGCCACAAAGGACGCCGGCAAGATCGCCGGCCTGGAAGTCCTGCGGATCATCAATGAGCCGACCGCGGCGGCGCTGGCCTATGGCCTGGAAAAGAACGAGGGCAAGAAGATCGCCGTCTACGACCTGGGCGGCGGCACCTTCGACGTCTCGGTGCTGGAGATCGGCGACGGCGTCTTCGAGGTGAAGTCGACCAACGGCGACACCTTCCTGGGCGGCGAGGACTTCGACATGCGGATCGTCGATTTCCTGGCCGATGAGTTCAAGAAGGAGAACTCGGTCGACCTGCGCAAGGACAAGCTGGCGCTGCAGCGCCTCAAGGAAGAGGCCGAGAAGGCCAAGAAGGAGCTTTCCTTCACCACCCAGTACGAGCTCAACCTGCCCTTCATTTCGATGAACGCCAACGGCCCGCTGCACCTCAACATCAAGCTGTCGCGCGCCAAGCTGGAAGCCCTGGTCGAGGACCTGGTGGCCAAGACCATCGGTCCCTGCGAACAGGCGCTGAAGGACGCGGGCCTGAAGAAGTCCGACATCGACGAGGTGATCCTGGTCGGCGGCATGACCCGCATGCCCAAGGTGATCGAGACGGTGAAGGCGTTCTTCGGCCGCGAACCGCACACCGGCGTCAACCCCGACGAAGTCGTGGCCCTGGGCGCGGCCGTGCAGGCCGGCGTCCTGCAGGGCGACGTCAAGGACGTCCTGCTGCTCGACGTCACCCCGCTGACGCTGGGCATCGAGACCCTGGGGGGTGTGTTCACGCCCTTGATCGAGCGCAACACGACCATCCCGACCAAGCGCTCGCAGACCTTCTCCACGGCGGACGACAACCAGTCGGCGGTGACCATCCGGGTGTTCCAGGGCGAACGGCCGATGGCCCATGACAACAAGATGCTGGGCCAGTTCGACCTGGTGGGCCTGCCGCCCGCCCCGCGCGGCGTGCCGCAGGTCGAGGTGACCTTCGACATCGACGCCAATGGCATCGTCAACGTCTCGGCCCGCGACAAGGCGACCGCCAAGGAACAGTCGATCCGCATCCAGGCCAACGGCGGCCTTTCCGACGCCGACATCGAGGCCATGGTCAAGGAAGCCGAGGCCAACAAGGCCGAGGACGAGAAGCGCAAGGCCGGCGTCGAGGCCAAGAACCAGGCCGACGCGGTGATCCATTCCACCGAAAAGGCGCTGGCCGAGCACGGCGACAAGGTCGGCGCGGAAGACCGCACGGCGATCCAGACCGCGCTGGACGACCTCAAGGGCGTCATCGAGGCGGGCGACGCCGAGGTGATCGCCGCCAAGACCCAGACGCTGATCCAGGCCTCGATGAAGCTTGGCGAGGCGATGTACAACGCCCAGCAGGGCGGAGGTGAAGGCCCGGCCTCGGACGCCGATGCGGCGCACGCGGCGGGCGGCGAGGACGTGGTCGACGCCGAGTTCGAGGAAGTCGACGGCGACGACCACAAGAAGTCGGCGTGACAACGCGCCCCATGGCGGCGCGCCGCATCCTTTGCGATGACGTCGTCACCGGGGACGTCGCCGCGCTTGCGGAACTGGGGACCCCCGCCTGCTCGGCCAACAGCCTTGCAGTCGGGCGGGGGTCATCCCACCTTGCCCCTGAGCCACACGCCACCCACTCCACCCTTGGGCGCCTGACGGATTGATGCGCGACTATTACGAAATCCTCGGGGTCGACCGGAGCTCCGACGACGGCGTGCTCAAGGCGTCGTTCCGCAAGCTGGCGATGGAACATCATCCCGACCGCAATGGCGGTTGCGAAGAGGCCGAGGGCCGCTTCAAGGAGATCAACGAAGCCTATTCGGTGCTGTCGGACCCGCAGAAGCGCGCGGCCTACGACCGCTTCGGGCACGCCGGGGTCAATGGCTCGACGGGCGGCGGCGGCGCGCAGTTTCACGACGTGGGCGACATCTTCAACGAGGTGTTCGGCGACGTCTTCGGCGACATGTTCGGCGGCCGGCGCGGCGGCGGCCAGGAGCGCGGCGGCCCGGCGCGCGGCCAGGATCTGCGCTACGACCTGGAAATCACGCTCGAGCAGGCCTACGCCTCCGCCGAGGTGGAGATCACGGTTCCGGCGGCGCTCACCTGCGAGGCCTGTTCCGGCTCGGGCGCAAAGCCCGGCACTGCGCCTTCGACCTGCAACAGCTGCGGCGGCGCCGGCCGTGTCCGCGCCACCCAAGGCTTCTTCTCCATCGAGCGCGCCTGCCCCCGCTGCGGCGGCTCGGGTCGGCTGGTGCTCGATCCCTGCGCCGACTGCCACGGCATGGGCCAGGTCCGCCGCGAGCGGACGCTGTCGGTGCGGATTCCCGCCGGCGTCGATGACGGCGCCCGCATCCGGCTCGCCGGCGAGGGCGACGGCGGCGCGCGCGGCGGCCCGCGCGGCGACCTCTACATCTTTATCTCGGTGAAGCCGCACGAGCTGTTCGAGCGCGACGGCCTGGACCTCCTGTGCACGGTGCCCGTGCCGATGGCCGTGGCCGCGCTCGGCGGCGAGATCGAGGCGCCCTGCCTGATGGGCGGTGAAAACTGCGACGGGAACTGCAAGGTGCCGGTCAAGGTGCCGGAGGGCTCGCAGACCGGCCGCACCGTGCGGCTGAAGGGGCGCGGCATGCCGTCGCTGCGCTCGCGCGAGCGCGGCGATCTGGTGGTCGAGCTGTTCATCGAGACGCCGGCCAAGCTTACCGCCCGCCAGAAGGAACTGCTGCGCGAATTCGCCGGTCTGTCCACCGAGGCCCAGCACCCCAAGAACGCCAACTTCGCCGGCAAGGCCAAGACCTTCTGGGACAGCGTCAAAGGCGCCTGATCCGCGTCAGGCTTCATTTGCGGCCCCGCAGCCTTTCGGCTAGAGCATGTCTCCGCGCGGAAACGCACCCGTAGCTCAGCTGGATAGAGCGTTGCCCTCCGAAGGCAAAGGTCACACGTTCGAATCGTGTCGGGTGCGCCAGCGGTCCCCAACAGACCTTGCGGTCGGAGTCCTCAGGCGGATCGGCCCTCGACCGGGGTGTCCGGATAGGCCAGCTGCTCGCGGGCCATCCAGGCCGGGGTGACATAGTTGAGGATCAGCGACTTGCGGACGCCGGGGATCGTGCGCCGCTCGAAGCCGTGCCAGGTCTTGTCGGAGGGGACGAAGGCCAGAGCTCCGCCGGGCACGAAGGGCGCGCGGTGCGACCAGGTCTCGCCGTCGAGATAGACGTCTGTTCCCAGGTCCGGCTGATCGGCAGGTCCCAGATAGTAGAGCAGGGTGAACTTCTTGACCCCCAGGTCGGTGTGCGGCCGCAGCCAGAAGCCGTCGGTGTCCTGGGCGTATTCGATGCGCAGGCAGCAGCCGCCCAGCCGCGCGCCGGTCAGGTCCTCGATGGTCGCCACGGTGGCGCGATCCTGAAAAGCCTCGGCGAGCGAACGGCAGACGGGATGGGCGGCGATGGCCTCGGCGTCGATATAGCGGCGCGTATTGTTGTGGATTTCGCGCGAGCCGGACACGCCGTCCAGCGGCGGCGGTGCGAAGGGCAGGCCGTTCAGGCCGGCGGCCACGTGATCGGGCAGCACATCGCGCAACAGCCAATGCCGATAGGGATCGTCATCGGCGGCCGCGGCGCGTAGAGCGGCCGCAAAGCCGTCGCGACAGGCGTCGCGATCAACCGCCGACACATCCTGCGCGGGCGCCGTCACGGGTTCGACATCAAGCAAGGCCAGTGGACTTCTCCGCGTTGATCTGGTCGCCTCGCCCGATCAGGGCTCACGCCACAAGGACGCCGCAGCCGGTCGATCACCTCAGCCACCGTCAGGCTAGGCGGTGTAAGGTCGCAGCGCCGGCCCCACCTTCGCAAGCGGAAATCCCTTCAGTCGCGCACGCGCCAGCCAGGCGATGCAGCGGCGGCCCGAACCCCGGGTCTCGGCGGGATCTTGTATATCAGCGCCAGACGCCGGGGGAAATCTCCGCGGGGCAGCCCTGAAGCCAGACATCGTGGCGGGGTCCGGAGACCAGGAAGGCAGTATAGCGCTGATTGCCGCCGATGCCTCCGGCCCGTCCAAGCTCGCCGGCCGGCGACACCGAGGTGAAGCAGCGCAGCACATCGGCCCGCCGCAGCCTGCGCGATATATCGACCACCAGGCCCGGGCGAGTGAAGTCCGGCCGAGGCGTATCGTCGCTCCAATAGCGATCACGCTCGATAAGCTGCAGGAGCGGCGCGGCGACGCCCCCCGCCAGCGCCAGCTGGGCGAATTCGCCGTAGCTCTGGGTTCCCACCCAGGCCGCGCCGGTCGCAACCCGCAAGGCCTCGACGTCGCGGGAAAACCGCGGCCAGCCGCGCAAGGCCAGTGAAGGATCGGCGCCGCCCAGCAGAGGTGGGCCAGGGGCGGCCATCAGGACGAGAATCGCGGCCCCCAAGCCGAGCCCTATCGCCGGGGTAAGCCGCGCGGCGATCCGGCCCAGGCGGGTCCGCTCTGAGCGTTCCGCCGCCACCGCCGCGCAGATCGCCAAGGCGCCGAAAAGCGGAACCGGCCAGTGACCCTGGACGCGGGCATGGACGGCATGGATCAACATGTAGACGGCGAAGGGCGCAGAGGTGGCGATCGGCAGCATCAGGTGGACGGCGCCGGACTTCGCGCGCTCCCGCCACCCCAGCCGCACGCCCTGAAACGCATAGATCGCGATCAGTGGCGTCAGCAGCAGAAACTGGGCGGCCAGGAACTCGGCGATGTGGACGGGCGCAGCCCCGTGCGGGGCGACGCGGCCGAACTGCTTGATGAAGGTGATCCAGTGGTGATCGGAGTTCCAGACCACATTGGGCGCAAAGACAAAGATCGCCAGCAGCGCGCCTTCCCAGGGACCGGGGCGTCTCAACTCGGCCCGCCCGCCGGGGATCAGCCACAGCCAAAGCAACACTCCGGGCGCCAGGAACAGACCGGAGTATTTGGACAGCACCGCCAGGCCCGCGGCCGCGCCCGCCGCCAGCCACCAGGTGGCGCGGCCTTTTTCCCAATAGTGCGCCAGGCACCACAGGGCGACGGTCCAGAAGAGGCTCGCCGGGGAGTCCGGCGTCGCCAGCATGCCGCCGACGCAGACGGTGAGGGTGGCGTTGTACCAGAGCGCGGCGCGAAACGCGGTGCGCGCCGGGGCGCCCCGGCGCAGCGCCCGCTCGGCGCTAAACCAGGGGGCGGCGCCGCGGGCCCGGGCCGGCCGCAGCCCGAC
>NZ_JANMBF010000108.1:0-10677 GCF_031360265.1 Phenylobacterium sp. | reverse complement strand
GTCACGACGATGTCGTGCACGGATGCGGTGGTGCCAGAGGTCCAGAACTGGATCGCGTCGGGATGGTCGCCCGCCTTGGGCGCGAAGTCGGTGAAGGTGTTGCCGGTGATGGTGATGTTGGAGGTCCCGCCCCCGTGCATCCCGTCCGACTGGATGTTGTGCAATTTGTTGCCAGACAACATCACCGTGTCGCTGTTGATGTAGCTGATGCCGGTCCCGATATTGTGGATCTCGGAATTGGTGACGCTGACGTTCTTGCTGTCGCGGATCAACATCGCATTGCCGTCGACGGTCGCCGAGGCGTGGATATTCAGATGGTCAAAACGGATATTGGTGTCCGACCCGAGCGTCACGGCGTAGGCGCCCTGCGCCTTCGGCGTGAGCTCTATATTGGTGAACGTCAGGTTGGAGCTGTTCGTCAGGGTGATGCCGGCGATCACGGCCGGGTGGCCAAGATCCAGCGAGGTGATCGTCACCATGCCGCTCGGATTCATCCCGGTCAGGCTCATCGCAGTATAGTTGCCGGGGGACAGATAGATCGTGTCCCCGGGCAGGGCGGCCTTGACCGCCGACCAGAGGCCGTCTGATGTGTAGACGGTTGTGAAAATTGCATGAGTTGCAAGCGCTGGAGTATCTGGCACGGGTCGAAATCTCCCCGACGTCACACAGACGTCACATTATATTGCAATATGGAAGACTACGTTATGCCAATTTGGACGAAACATCAGTCTATCCCCGCAATAGAGGGGATTTCTACAGCTAGGCAACCCTTCGCAACCATGCGCGACGTTTTGGCGCGAGGGGCTAGGGGCTAGGGGCCCTCGGCGCCACGGGCCTCGACCAGGGCCCCGCTGATGAAGGCGATCCGCTGCAGGTAGTAGAGACTCCGCAGGTTGGCGCCCAGAACCCGGCAAACCCCATAGAGGACCATCGCCAGCGCCCGCCGCGCGCGCAGGCGGGCAGCACCCGCATCGAGCGGCGAGGGAACGGCCGGGCTCTGGCGCATATGATTGGCCCCCGGCGCCACCGATTCGAGGTAGGCCAAGGTCTCGCCGCTGGCGAAAAAATACTCGTAGACATAGGCTCGTGTCTGCCGCCGCAGCGGTATGATGTGCCGCACCTTGGCATCGGGCGCCCACCACCCCGTCGCGCCACCGCGCAGGATCTGGAAGATCACTTCGGCCTCCTCCCCGAGCCGCTTCTGATCCGGAGACACCCCGAGTTTGGGGTCGTAGCGGAACCCGCGCTGCTCGGCCGCCCTCACGGCATAGTTCGCCCCCCAGGGAACCCGGCCATCCTCGAGGCTCATGGGCGAGACCTCATCGCCGAAATCCCGCGCCGCCAGCAACGTCGTCAACGGCCAGCGATGGGCCAGCGCCGCAAACCAGGGCGGCGTCGGCGTCTCAAGCCTGGGCAGGATGCGCCCACCGAACACCGCGGCGTCCGGATGTCGCCGAAAGGCGGCTGCATAGGCTGCAAGCCAATCGCGATCGATTTCGACGTCGTCGTCGGTCCAGCAGATATAGCGTCCGCGGGCAGCTTCGACGCCGCGATTGCGCGCGTTGGACAGCCCAGCCACCGGTTCGTGCAGATATCGGACCGGCAGGCGCGGAAGAAAGCTCTCGACGACCTGCGCCGTGGAGTCGGTGCTGCCGTTGTCGACGATGCACAGTTCCCAAGCTAGACCGGGCGGCACGACAAGATCGCAGATCGAGGTCAGCACCGCGGCCAGTTGCGGCGCGCGATTGCGCGTGCAGATCACGATGCTGATCTCTGGGTCGGGCTCGAGCGGCGGATCGGACATTTTCACCTGGACGAAGCGAAGAGGATCTCACGCCGCCGATCAGAGAGCGCGGCCGCAATCGGTAGTGAGTAGCCGCAGCCGAGCTCCCTGGCGGGATAGGCCCCGCATGCCGCTGTTTGCAAGGCTCCCTGCGACAGTGCAGCCCCAGATCTAGGACCGGGAGATTTTCTGGCGAGTTAACGCCGACGGCCGCGGCAACACCAGTCACGCCGCGGGGCGAGGAGTCTGTTAAACTGATCCGGTCCCTATGGGTCTAAAGCAAAGGCGCGAACCGCCCGTCCGCAATGTTCGACCGGAGATATGGATGAAGGGTCAGCTGTACCTGAGCGTGTTGCTTTCGATGTTGGCGCTCGGCGCCTGTGGCGCAGGCGTTGATCGCCTCAGCAAGGCCGCGGATTCGGCTCGCAGCGCGACGGAGCGCATGGCCGCCTCGGGAGAGGCCGCCAGCGACGCCAGGGAGGCCCGCGTGCTTGCCGACGCTCAGGATATCCAGGAGCGGGCGGCCGCGCGCGTCGCCGAGGAGAACGGCGGGCGACCGCGCTACGAGATCCGCAAGGAGGGCGACAGCTGGACGGTCTACGACACCATCAACCATCGCGCCGCCCGCGTCGGCCCCAAGTTGCAGTCCGGCATGTCGCACGAAAAGGCTGAAGCCGCGTTCAACGACCTGCAGAACGAGGAAGAGCAGAATGCCGCGGCGTTCGCACCGGGAGGCCCCAGCCGCAGGTCCCGGCGGTGAGCGCCGTCAACGGAGCTGGGCGGCGAGGTTGGGCATGAAATCCGCCGCCGGCCTCGCGTCGTGGCGACCGTCCGCCGAACTGATCGGGCTGCTGTCGCGGTTTGGCCTGGTGGGCCTGGCCAATACCGCGCTGGGGTTCGGCGTCATCGCCGCCTTGGACATCGGCCTTGGCGTCAACCGGCAGGTCGCCAACGCGCTCGGCTATGGAGCCGGCATGGTGTTGAGTTTCATCCTCAACCGCACGTTTGTCTTCCACAGCCGTGACCGCCCGCGCGCGACGGCCCCGAAGTTTGTGGCGTCGCTGCTGATCGCCTTTTGCCTCAACCAGGCGGTGCTGTTCGCCGTCAGTCAGGTCCTCGGAGGCTCGACGCCGGAACGGCTGGCCGCCCAGCTGGTGGCCATGGCCAGCTACACCGGCGCGTTCTTCCTGCTTTGCAGGCTGTGGGTCTTCCGCAGCGCCCGCGAAACGACTGTCGATAGGGTTCCATAGGTCGAGGCGTTCGCATCAAGGCTTGCATCGCCTGAGGGTCCGGGCGACTACCTTAGCCTCTCCTGGGGGGCGCGGCACAAGACTTGCTAGTGCGGCGCCAGGGTGTTCATCGTGAGACCGACATTCGGATTTCACACACGAGTTCAACAGTTTCGCCTCGGCTACGAGCGAAGTACGGAGCAGGTGCGATATGGAGACTGTCTACGATTGGATCACGGTCGCCATCTTTGGCGGCATGGTCGTGCTGTTCCTCCATCGCTCGACCCAGGATGAACCCAAGGACAGCCTGATTCAGTATCTGCCGCCCGCCGTGGGGTGCGCCTTGGCCAACTATGTCGGCAACCATGGGCAGGGCCCCTTGTCCGCGGCGATCGTCGTGGCGGTGCTGGTCTATATCCTGCTCGTGCTCAAGCCCTTCGATCTGAAGCTCTGGTAGCGCCGGCGCACCCGCGTCGCCCTGGAATTTCCCGCCAGGGTAAGGCGGAGGAGCCGGTCCATATCCGGCGGGCCCTCCACTCAGATTGGCTCAACCCCGCGTGGAGCCGAAGGGCTTCAGATGTCGGCGACGAGCCTGTTTCCTCCCGGCTCACGTAAGGCCGGTCGCCGGGACAGGCCCTAGGGTCGGATGGCCGCCATCGCCTGGGCGCGGGCCGTGCCGATCAGCACGTTTCTGAAGGCCGGCGAGATACTGGCCAACAGCCCCGGGATGAAAGTTTCCAGGACCCTCCAGGCATCGTTCGGATTTTCCGTCACGGTCGAAAACCGCGAGAGCAACCCATCGGGAATGATCCCCTGCAACGAGATCTCCAGGCGATCCTTGCGTTGCTGGACGCCGGAGGTCGGCAGATATTCGCCGATCCGCGACCAGTAGATCACGCTCTCACGGCGCTCGTCGGCCTCCGCCAGAAGGCGGCGCGCGGGGATCTCCACACCCTTGGCTATCGGAAAGGCAAAGGGCTGGTTGCGAGTCAGGGCATAGCCAAAGGCAGGATAGCAGACCTCCGGTCGGTGCAACTGCAGGTCGTCGGTCTGCTCGCGGCCATAGGCCAGGAGCATCATCACCTGGGCGGAGTTCGCCTCGTCGGTGTAGATCCGCGTCACCAGCTGATTGTACAGCTTGGCCGACAGGGTCCCTGGACCGTTGATGGCCAGCGGATCCCCGACGTCTTCTGATCGCCAGCCGCCGAACGTTGCCGGTACAATCGCGGCCAGATCGCCCTTGACCAGCAGCGGCACGAGCCGATGCGGCTTCAGCGCATTGGCGCCGAGCGCCGCCACGGCGCAGCCGGCGCCCATCAGCAGATCCCGCCGCGCGATCATACGGGCCTCCAGGACTTGGGCAGGATCTTGGAGAGCACACTGTCCACCAGGAAAACCAGAAGCAGGTCGACGCCGAACAGGAAGATGCCGGCGGCAAAGTGCGCGAATCCCTGCGCGACCTGGTCGCCGAAGAAATACGTCAATAAAATCAACGTCATGATGCGCAGAATGTTTCCGACGATGGCGATCGGAATGACGAACAGCGTCAGAATCGCGGAGTAGCGCAGCGACGATCCCCGCAGCAGGTAGATGTAGAGCAGGCTGATCGCGAACAGACCGATCAGCGAATTCATGCCGGAGCAGGCATCCTCGACGAGCAGCTGATAGTCGGCCACGTGGATGGTCACGCCCTGGCGTTCGATCGGAACGCCAAACGCACTCAGGGCGCCCGTCGCCACGAGGGAGACGAACTGCTTGAGCGGCGCTGTGAGCTGGTCGATCAGCCAATTCGGCGGGGGAACGACGAAGCTCAGATAGAACAGCGGAAACCAGTTCTTCAGCATCGCCGGAACGCCGACGCTGGCGTAGAGCATGGTCAGGCCGACCGCATAGACGCCGGCGGCCTCCAGGCTGATGAAATCGAACGCCCGGCCGAAAACATAGACCACGAGCGCAATGATCATGGCCAGCGCCGTCACCCACCCTGCCCCGGGACGTCCGAGCGTGCGAAACGACGCGGCTTCTCGCCACAACAGCCAGGCGCCAGTGGCCAGGATGATCGGCCCGTGCGCGCCGGATTCGCGCGACCAGACCTGCTTGCCCAGCGAGGCCAGCGTCGGCGCGGCCAGAGCCGCGAAGCCCAGAAGCAACGGCCATCGCGCGACCCATGTCGACGGGACGCGCGGGGCGGCGAGCGTAGAAGCGTCAGCCATTCGACTAGTCGGCGTTCATCAGCGTGCCGATGACCCGCACATGGTCATCGACCATCTGCTCGACCAGCGACCTGACATCCGCCACGAGGCTCTTGTTGCGGCGCGCCACCACGAGACTGTAGCCCGCGACATTGCCGATCCGGCGCGCGTCGGCGCAGATGTTCGCCGGCGGGGTGTCGATGATTGTGAAGTCATAATCGCGCATGCAGTGGTTCAAGACGTCCTCGAACCAGTCGCGGGCGAGCAACTCCTGCGCATTCGGCGCTGCGGCGCCGGCATAGAGCACCGACAGGTTCGGGAGCAACTCATCGTCGATGAAATCTCCGACTCGGGAGCCGGGCTCCGCCAGGCAGGCCGAAAGCCCACCCGAGGGCGTCCCTGACGGCGCGATGAACTGCTCCACGGCCGGCATGCGCAGATCGCCATCGATCAGCAGGGTCTTGATTCCAACCTGGGCGACCGCGACCGCCAGGTTCGCCGCGACGAAGGTGCAGCCAACCCCGACGCTCGGCGCGCAAATCGCCAGGGCCCGGCGGCCGGCCTGGATATGCTGGCCCATCACATGGGTGCGCAGGGCGCGCACGCTCTCGGCGCCAGCGCTCATCGGCGCGGACAGGGTCACCAGCTTGGGCGAGTACGGCGATCCCTTGCGCGGGGTCGCGTCCTGGCCAGTCACGCCTGGATTGCCCGGGCCGGGGCTGCTCTTCGTCTCGCCTTCGAGAATGAGGTTGCTCACGCCGGCGCTCCCACCCAGCGTGGCATCAGGCCTCGCAAGGCCCGCCGGATCCCGCGTCCCGAGCTCGGCGCCACAGGTTCCTCGACGATGCCGATACAGTGAATATCCGACGACAGCCTCAGGTCCTCCGCGCTGCGGACGCGCCGATTGAGCAGCTCAAGCAACAGCGCCAGCGCCAGGCCCAATGCAAAGCCCATGCCGACGGCGCCGCCGAGGATCAGCGGCTTGTTCGGAAATGCCGGCTTGTTGGGGGTGACGACGACGCCGACGGGAGTAAGGCCCACATCGGTAACCGCCGCTTCGAGAGAATATTGGCCCGCTCGAGCCGCGGCGGAGCGGTATTGGTCGCGCCGCAGATCAACCTCGGCCTGCAGCTGCCGCAAACGTTCGACCTTGTCCCTTTGGCCGATCACCCGCTGTTTCTGTTCCTGCAAGGCTCGCGACAGGGCCGCCGCGCCGGACGCCCCGCTCGAGACAGCTTCAGCCTGGGCGGCTTCCTTGGCCGCCACATTGGCGATCAGCGCCCGGCGCATTCGCAGTTCCTGCATCTCCGGGTGATTGGGGCCAAGGCGCTTGGACGCTTCGGCGAGCATGGCGTCGATCTGCGCCAGCTGCAGGGCTGCGCCGGACGACGCGGGTGGCGGAATGGAGATCGTCGTTCCGGCCATGGATTGCCCGGCCAGGGAGGCCAGGCGTTCGCTGTCGAGGTCGGACTCACGACCCTGCATGATGATGCCACTGCTTTTTTCGTAGGCTGCCTTGGTCAGCTCCGCCGCGTCGGCCAATTGCCGGGCGGCGTCCGCCTGCTTGGAATAGAACGCCGCGTTCTTGACGGCTTCCTCGCGCCGCGCCGCCAGGCTCTGGTCCAGGTAGGCCTGCCGCAGGACCTCAGCGCCGATCTTGGCCATTCCCGGCGTCGATGCCTTGTAGGTGATTTCGAGCACCGTCCCGACGAAAGTCCCCTTCTCGTCATTGACCACCTGCTCTGACAGCCAGCGTCGGAAGTCACGCGTGTCGGAAGCCGGTCGACGGGCGTAGGCGGCGATCTGGCCCGGGTCGGAAAGCCACCCCGACTGATCGACCACGCGGCCGGTGACGCCATAGTCCTTGAGCAGCTCGAGCTGGGCGTCGAAATAGGCGCCTGAGGACTTGGCGTTCATCACCTCGCCGGTGATCGGGTCGGGCCGCACGATGCTGTTGAGCATCACCCGCGAGGTGGCCTCGTAGCGCGGCGCCACGATCAGCAGCACCACATAGGCGCCGACAACGGAGGCGACCATGGCGATCAGGACGATTGCCCTGCGCGCCCAGAAGATCCGGAGGAATTGGAGAATGTTCATGTGGAGACTCGAGACCTCGCGGACTTAGAACAGCTTCTCGCCGACCGAGATGATATCGCCGGGCTCAACCTTGTCGGTGTCCGGCTTGACGCCCTTGATGATCTTGCCCTTGCGGTTGATCGAGATCTTGTTCTCGTTGCCGGTATCGCTGACCCCCCCGGCCCGCGCCATCGCCATCCGCACGGTCAGGTCGGTGGTGACCGGAAAGGCCCCCGGCGCCTTCACGGCGCCGGTGATGTAGAAGACTTCGGCCTCGGCCGCCGGCACATAGATGCGGTCGCCGGTTTCGACCACCGGGTCCTTGTCGCCGGCCCCGGTCGCGAGGTCGGCGATCTTGAATTTCTGCGGCGGCTCGCTGCCGCGCGTCAGCAGGACGAAATCAGCCCCGGCGGCGGACCGCCCTCCCGCGCGCGCGACGATTTCCGACAGGTGGTACTGTCGATCCAGGGGCATCAGCCCCGGGTTGGTTACCGATCCCAGGACCGTCACGAAGCGGCTGGCGACGCCCACGACATCGACTCGGACAGCGGGCTGGGCGAAATAGCCGCCACGCTCCAGTGCGGCGCGAATCTCATCGGCCAGCTGGCCGGGCGAGCGATTGACCGCAGGCGTGGCGCCGAGATAGGGCAGCAACACCGCGCCATCGGTTCCGATGCGCCCACGCGTATTGAAATCGGTTCGTCCAAGCACCGAAACTTCCACCGTGTCTCCGACGCCAAGCACATAGGAGCGGTCGCCGGATGACGCCATGGGACCCGCTGCGCCTTGCGCCGGGTTCGATGCGGCCGCGGTCGGCGGGGCGGGCAACGTCGCCGCTGGAGTCGCGGCCGGCGACGTTGCAGCCGGCGAGGTTGCGGGAGACGGGGGCGGTACAACGGCCGCCTCAGCGACCGCCATCGGCCCCGAGAGCGCGATGCCGATGACCAGAGCGAGGCGAGCTAGGAACGTGCGCATCACTGCGATCTCCGTGGCAGATTCAGAAAGTCTTGGTGGCGGTGACGCCGACCCGATAATCCGTGTAGTTGAAAACTGTTAGATTTGTGTTCCTGACGGCGCGGCGGACGTCCAGGGCGATCGAGGCGGTCTTCCCCAGGGACATCGAAATCCCGGTGGAAAGTTCGTTGCCATTGTCCCGCGTGATATCGGTGGCCCGGGCCGTCGTCGGATTGAGATAATCCCGCGTATACCAGCGTGCGCCGAACGACGTCTTCAGCCTGCGTGTCAGCGTATAGCGCGCGTCGAGCGAGACAGACTGCAGGATCGCGAAGCCGAACCCCTGCTGGACGGTCGGAGCAATGCTTCGGTCATAGGCGAGCGAGGCCTGCAACCGCGGATTGATCCGGTAGAACAGCGAGCCCTGGCCGCCCCAGGTCGCGTAGTCCGAGACGCCGGGCTGCTTGGAATGGGTCTTGCTGTAGGAAATCGAGGCGCTGCCGTTCAAACGCTGGCCGATCGGCCGCGACCAGCTTAGCCCGACATTGAGGCTGTTGTATCCGGCTGGCGGCGGTGGCGCGAGCGGATCCGGCGCAACATACTCAACCTTGGTATAGCCGCCGTTCAGCGAGATCGAGCCGATCAGCTTGTTGTTGTAGGACAGCCCGCCGTTCACCCCGGTCTGGTTGGAGTTGACGACGCCCCGCCCGCCGTCGTTGGTTGAATCGGCCTTCTGATAGGAGATCTGTTCGCCCAGCGAACGTCCCTCCGAGCAGGACATCTGCGCGCCGTAGGACTTGGTGGTCTGGAGGTTTTTCGTCGTCCCCAGCGGCAGGTCGCCCTGGTCGGACTGATGGGTCGAATACCCCGCCGTCAAGCCGCCCTGGCACGGCCCCAGGCCGCCGGAGACGCCCGCCGTGAGATCGGCGCGCCGGTTCCGCAGGGTCTTGTTGTATTCATAGAAATCGTACCCTGCCGTGCCGTTCAGGAAGATCTGCGCCGGGCCGAACGGCTCGACGATGTTGGCTCGGATAGAGGGCTGATAGAGGATGTCGTCAGGGCGCAGGAGCTTGGCGGTGGCCACGAAGCCACTGCCACGCGCGACGTTGTTGTCGTAGATCGCCGCGGCGCGCAGTTCGATGTCCAGATTGCGGCCCAGGCTCGGCAGCGTGGGCGCGCGCAACTGCGCACTGGCGGCGCCAGCGGACATCAGCCCGACAAGGGCGACCGTTGCGGCAAGACCCCTCACCGCGCCCGGGCGCGCCATTGGTGTCGCTGTCAGGCCGAAGCTGATCGTGCGATCCGGGCGGGGTCGATCCAATAGGTCCATCGCAAGGTGGCTCCAACACTCGTCACGTTGTGCGACGGACGGGCCGGTTGGGCATTGCGCCCGCACCGGCCCCGTCCCGCTCTACTTGCTCTTCGCGGGCGCGGCAGCCGCCGGCGCCGCGGCCTTCGGCGGCTTCGGCGGCTCCGGCGGCTGATAGGCCTTGCTGTAGACGATATCCTTCTTCGCGCCGGCCAGCACCCCGCCCAGTTGCTTTTGCAGGGCTTCCTGTGTGCGGCGGGACTTCAGGAACTCGGTCGCGTGCTGAGTGGCGACGGCGCCTTCCAGCGGCTCGACACGCGTGCTGGCGATCCGGTTGGCCACCAGCATGTTGTTGGCCGGCACCATGAACACCTCGCCGGGCGGCAGCTTGACGATCTGCGCCAGGATGGCGGGATCCACCGACAGGGCGTCGATCTCGCTGCGGCCGGCGCGGAACGGCACCTTGTTGGCGGTCAGCAGGGCTGTCACTTCGTCCAGGGTCTTGAGCGGCTGGAACGCCTTCAGCACATTCGGGTCGGTCGGCTGCGGGAAGCGAACCTGATCGACCTCGAAGATCTTGCGCTGGGCGTACATGTCGGGATGTTCGCTGATGAACTTGGCGACCTCTTCCTTGCTGGGCGCCGGGACCGCCTTGGCGATCTCCGCCTGCCAGGTCTGGATCAGCAGGGTCTCGTGAACCCGCTTTTCCTGCTGGGCAAAGGCCGGGGTCTTGCCGACGCCGGCCTTTTCCGCGGCCTGCGCCAGCACCTTGCGCACGATGATCTGGTTCAGCGCCTGTTGCTCGGCCGCCTTGCGGACCTGGGCGTTCGGCGCGCGAAAGCCGGTAAGCTCATTGTTAAGTTCGACGCTGGTGATTTCCTTGCCGGCCACCGTGGCGACGACCTGGCCGCTTGGCGCCTTCTTGCCGCATCCGGACAGAACCAGGGAGGCCGCGGCCGCCAGCAACAGAACGCGTGTCGAATTCGTCATTAATTTGCCCCGCATTGAGAAGTAGGTTTCCGGATCGGCGGCCGCGAGCAAGGCGCGCGCCCGCGCGGTCCGTCCGAGCCGAATACCCGAACAGTTACACGTCTATATCATCACCGGTGAACAGATCGTGGGCAAGCGCGACAA
>NZ_JANMBF010000104.1:0-102932 GCF_031360265.1 Phenylobacterium sp. | reverse complement strand
GCCGAAGGACGCCCCCGGCGTCGAGCACCTGCGCGCGCTGGCCCGAGTGTCGCGGGTGTTGCGCCAGGCCGACCTGCGCCGCCAGTTGCGCCAGGCCCGTTCCGCCGACGCCCTGCACGCGCTCCTGGTGCAGGATCCGGTCACTCGCTCCTCGGCGGCCTAGGCCAAATAGAAATCCGCCTGGCCTGGATCGACCCTCCTCCTGCGTAGGGGGCTCGGAATCACACATCTCGCTGAAGCGCGGCAGATTCAGGCTGAGTTCACGGTCTGACGCGAGCCACAGGCGCCAAAAGCCCTCTCCTCCCACCGGGTCGCACATCGACCCGGTGGGGGAAGGGGCTTTGCCCGAGGATTTCCGTAAGGGTAGAAGGACGCCGCTTCAGCGAACTGTGTGGATCCGGCAGCCCTACGCAGGAGGAGAACAGAGTCTCAGACGTGACTTGCTGCTGTTCGATCCCTGGCGACCGTCAGTGCACCGAGACGGGCGCCAGTTCGTGTGCCAGGGCGGCGGCCACCGCCGAGGCGCGGTCGGCCATCACCGCCAGCCGCTCGCCGTCGGCGCGATGCACCGCATAGAGAATCTGCTTGGGTTTCAGGTCATACCCCGGCTGGACCTGGGCGGGCGAAACGCTGGCCAGGAGCTCGGCGCCGCTGACCGGCCGCACATAGACCAAGTCGGGTCCGCCCAGGGCGGCAAAGGCTTCGGTCGAGAGAACAGGCGTCATTGAGACCACCTCCTTAGGGACGGCAACGTTTGGGACGGCGGACGGTTCAGCCCGCCAGGTCAGCCCGCCAGGTCAACCGGGCGAGCGGATCGGCACCCGCAGCACCCGGCGCTCCGGCTCCGGCCGGACGAGGTCGATGTGCAGCAGGCCGTGCTCCAGGCTCGCCGCCTCCACCACCATGCCGTCGGCCAGGACGAAGCTGCGGATAAACCCGCGCGCAGCGATGCCGCGATGAAGAAAGGCGTCCTCGGCCGGCGCCGTCCCCCCATCGCGCCGGCCCCCCTCCCGCCGTCCCGCGATGGTCAGCTGTCGGTCCTCCACCGTCACCTCCAGCTGGTCAGGCGCGAAGCCGGCGACCGCCAGGGTGATGCGCAGGCCGCCGTCGCCTCGATCCTCGACATTGTAGGGGGGATAGCTCTCGGCCGCCGCCTTGGCGGCGCGCTCGATCAGCCCGCGCGTGTGCTCGAAGCCCAGCAAAAACGGGCTGTCGAAAAGTACCGACCTGTTCATCGTCAAAGGAGTCCTTGTCGAAAGCGACTCTCCGGACGGGCCGCCCATCCTTGGCGCGGCTCGACCGGACAGCTGACAAGGTGGGAAGCGTCGACCGGCTTTTCAATGCGCCGGCGGACGCGGGCCGCCTATTGCGCCTGGAATGGGATCTGCGGCGATTCGAAGAACCCCTTGCCGTCCGCGGCGACCACCCGGATCGCCACGGTGTGTGGCCCCGCCGCCATCGCCGCGGCCGGCAAGGTCGCGGAAAAGCCCACGGCCGCCAGCCCCGGCGTCTTGAAATAGTCCGCCACATCCGGCCGCGCCGCGCCATAGCGGGTCCCATAGGCCCGGCCGTCGACCACCACATCGACGCCCCGGCCCGGCGCCTTGGCCGCCGGATCGAAGCCGAAGCCGTCGACCAGGGTCGCCACGCCGGCGGGCGTCGCCGCCGGGCGCCGGTTCAGCGGATCGGCCGCCGCCCCGATCCGGTCGAGGGTGAAGCCGGCCATCTCCACGCGCCGGGGCAGGCCCGCCGACAGGCCCTCGGTCGGCGGGGGCGGGGCCTCTACCTGGCCCGGGCCGGCGGCCATCGGGTCGACCGGAACCACCCGGGGCCGGGGCTTGTCGCAGGCCCCCAGCGCCAACAGCGCGGCCACCATCACGGCGACTCCGCGCCTCACGCCGCCGCGCTCAGGTCGAAGTCGGCGTGGATCACCGCGTAGGGCACGACCAGCTTGCGGTCGTCGTCACGCTCGATCAGGCCCCAGTCCAGCAGGATCGCGACATCCTCGTGGACGCGTTTCACATCGCGGCCGAGTTCGCGGGCCAGGCCGCGCAGGCTGACGGCGCCCAATCCCTGCAACCGCTCGATCAGCGTCCAGCGGCGCGGTGACAGCACCGAGAACAACTGGGCCGGCGAGGAGAAGGTGAAGAGATCGGCGTCCGACCGGCCCGTCTTCCAGGCGTCAACGAAGGCCGCCCCGCTATCGCGCAGGACGGCGTCGTCGCCCTTGCGGATCTGGATCGTCGCCACTCTCATATCATCCTCCGTATCGCGACGTTGGGCAGAAAGTCCCGCACCAGCGCCTCGACGGTGGTGAACCCGTTAGGTTGTTCCACGCCGTCCAGATGACAGTGGTCGCCCTTTGGACGTTCGTTGTCGTAGCCCACGATCCTCACGCCGGCGCGCCCGTAGAACAGCCGGTATTTGTAGCTGTGACGACTGCCGACGACCGGCCGAGGCAGCCGCCAGATCACCAGTTCCAGAACCGCGCCGTCCGACAGGACCGATTTCTGGCGGCGGAGCAGCTCAGCTTTCACGTTGGCAATCGCGCCAACAATGGGCGTCGTTGTCAATTCCGCCAACACCTAGAATTACGGTGTGTCATGGCGCCTTGGCCGCGTTCGAGCTTAGCCACGTCCAACAAGCGGTATGTCGAGTGTCCGCGCGCAAACTGTCGGCATAGCTCCGCTCCTGTGTTCGGGCTCAGGCGCTCAGCGCCTCGCCCCTGCGACTGTTCGGAAAAGCTGACTGGCGAGCGCGCCCTTGCCGGAACCGCGGTCTCAAGACCAGGGACCCAACGAGCTACGCTCGCCACCCATCAAGCCAACGCTCAACACAGCCCGCAATACACAGTGACCCAGTGCGGCTTGCGGTAGCCTCTGGGTCCCGGCTCTCCAGCCTGCAAGCGCAGGCTTGCGGCCGGGATGACAGAGAAATTTTTGTGCCGTTAACCAAAATTTGGCCCCCCGGGCCCACGCCAGCCCGGATTGACCCCGGCCGCGACGCCGATGACAGTCGGCTCGTCCAGGATCCCTTCGCGCTGACGTTGATGGAACGTGCTCGGACACGAAGCGCTTTCAGCACAACCGACGCCGCTTTCGAAAGCTCGCCATGCCAGCCGCATCGTCCGCGCCGGAGTCCACCGTCGCCCGCAACGCCCTGGTGATCCTGGCGGTGATCGCCGGGGGGACGACCCTCTACGCGCTGGCGGGAATCCTCACGCCGCTGGCGCTGGCGCTGTTCCTGGCGGTGATGATCGATGGGTTCGCGCGCGTCCTGGAGCGGCGGATGCCTGGCGTCTCGCGCAAGGCGGCCCTGCCGACGGCGGTGGTGCTGTCGATCCTGCTGTTCGGCGGAACCGCCTTCTTCGTCGCCCAGAACGGCGCCGGGTTCGCCAGCCAGCTTCTGACCTATGGCCCGAAACTGGATTCGGTGATGGCCCAGGTCTCCGGCCTGATGGGGATCAGGACCCCGCCGACCGTGCTCGGCATCATCCATGGACTCGACGCCGGCAAGTACCTGGGCCTGGCCGCCCGGGCGGTGCAGGGTTTCGCCTCGACGGCGCTGTTCGTGCTGGTCTACCTGGCCTTCATCATCGCCTCGCGGCGCGGCTGGGAGCGCAAGGCCATCGGCCTGTTTCCCGTACGCGAGGAGCGCCAGGAGGCCGTGGTCGCCTTCCTGCGCATCCGCGACGGGGTCGAGCGCTATCTCTTCGTCCAGACGGTCACCGGCCTGATGGTGGCGGTGCTGTCGTGGATCGCCATGGCCGCCGTCGGTCTGCACGACGCGCTGTTCTGGGCCTTCCTGATCTTCCTGGCGGTCTACATACCGGTGGCTGGCGGGGTGTTCGCCGGCGTCGCGCCCCCGCTGTTCGCGCTGGTCCAGTTCCCGGGCTACGGTCAGGCGATCATCCTGTTCATCGTCCTGCAGCTGATCGGCATGGTCATCGGCAATGTGATCTATCCGCGCATGCAGGGACGGAGTCTTAACCTTGATCCGGTGATGGTGCTGCTGGCGCTGGCGTTCTGGAGCGCCATCTGGGGCGTGACCGGAGCCTTCCTCTCAACACCGCTGACGGTGATGGCGATGGTGGTTCTGGCGCAGTTCGACGGCAGCCGATGGATCGCGGTGATCCTGTCGGCGGACGGAGATCCTCAACAGTTGAAGAACAGGATGCCGAACGAGCCGCCCGACACGACCGCCCTAAACCCGACACCGAACCCGACGACGCGGCGACCTCGCAGTAAGCGGGCCTGACGATCCAGCGCAGGCCCGACCCAGAAAGCGTTTTTGACGGAGGGGGACTTCCACTTGCGCCCACGCTTCCTATCTATGGTTGGCCCGGCCGCACAGCGGTCCGGACGTTGCGTTCGCCCCCCAAGCCCGCGGACGCGACGAGCACTGAGCGTTCCGCCGCCCCCCCACGGTGGAACCACACGGCGCCGGACACTCTCCTCCGGCGCCGTCCTCGTTTCCGGACCTCGGATCGATTGTGCGAGAGCCGTGCGATGAGCCGCATGACCCCCGCCGCGAGCCCACCCCTGGCCAAGGCCATCGTCGCCGCGCTGACGGGCGACCCGGCGCCAGCCGGCGTCCGCGCCTTCGCAAGCCAGGCCGCCGCCGACGCCCAGGCCGACGAACTGCCGGAACTCTCCGACGCCGATCTGGCGCAGAACCTGTCCGATTGCTGGCGCTTCGGCGAGCGCCGGCGCGGCCGCGGCCCGACGATCCGCGTCGCCCCGGTGCTTGGCGCCGCCGCGGGCGGCCTCGACCGGCTGGAGATCATCCAGGACGACGCACCGTTCCTGGTCGATTCGATCATGGGCGAGATCGCCGAGCAGGGCCTGTCGGTGCGCGCGCTGTTCCACCCGATTGTCGAGATCCAGCGCGATCGCACCGGCGCGCGCGGCGTGGCCGGCGTCGTCCGGCGCGAATCGATGATCCAGGTGATCCTCGATCCGGTCGGCGCGGACCGCGAGCAGGCCCTGGTGCGGGGCATAGCCGCGACCCTGAAAGACGTGCGCGCCGCGGTGGACGACTTCCCGGCGATGCTCGAACTGATGGGCAAGACCGTCGCCGAGCTGAAACTGAACGCCGGGCGCGCCACCGGCGAGGAAGTGGCCTTCCTGAGCTGGCTGCAGGCCAATGAATTCGTGTTCCTCGGCGCCCGGGTCTACGAATATCCGCGCCTGAAGAACGGGGACTATGCGGCGGAAGAGCCGCTCTACCAGGCCAAGGACGGCCTGGGCGTGCTGCGCGATCCTGAACGCACCGTCCTGCGCCGCGCCAACGAGCCGGCGATCCTGCTGGGCAAGGTCAAGGATCGGCTGCTCAGCGACCCGGCGCTGACCGTCGCCAAGTCCAACGTGCGATCCCGGGTGCACCGCCGCGGCTACATGGATTACGTCGGCGTCAAACGCTACGACGCCGCCGGTAAACCCTTTGGCGAGGTCCGCTTCGTCGGCCTGTTCACCGCCGAGGCCTATGACCAGCCGGCCAGCGCCGTGCCGCTGATCCGCGAGAAGGTCGCCCACGTCCTGGCCCGGGCCGGCATGCCGGCCGGCAGCCACAACGAAAAGCGCCTGAAGACCCTGGTCGAAAACCACCCGCGCGACGAGCTCTTCCAGATGAGCGAGGACGAGCTGCTCAGCCAGGCGCTGGGCATCTTGCACCTCTATGACCGCCCGCGCGTGCGCCTGTTCGAACGCCGCGATCCCTTCGACCGGTTCGCCTCGGTGCTGCTGTTCCTGCCGCGCGACCACTACGATTCAGACCTCGCGGCCCGGGCGGGTCAGATCCTGGCGCACGCCTATCGCGGCCGCGTCTCGGCCGCCTATCCGAGCTTCTCCGACGCCCCGCTGGCGCGCGTTCACTACATCATCGGCTTCACCCGCGGAGACCATGACGAGCCGGACCTGAAGGCGCTCGAAACCGCGATCACCGAGGCCGCGCGCACCTGGGAAGACCGCTTCGAGGCGGCCGTTCGAGGCTCGGGCCGGACGCCGGAAGATGTCGCCGCGACGCTGGCCCGCTATGGCGAGGCCTTCCCGGCCGGCTATCGCGACCGCTTCAACGCCGACGAGGCTCTGGCCGATCTGGCGGTGATCGAGGCCATGGGGTCCGACCAGACGGTCGAGGTCCGCGCCTATCGCTCGAAGATCGACAGCGCGCTGCAGTTCCGGTTCAAGCTCTATCGTCCGCAGGTCCCGGCGCCGCTGGCCGACGTCCTGCCGATCCTCGACAACATGGGTCTGAAGGCGCTGGCCGAAGCCGGCTTCCCGGTCGCGCGGACGGGCCTGCCGCCGGTCTGGGTCCACGACTTCGAGATCGAGGATCCGCGCGGGGCCAAGCTGGTGTTCGCCGAGCTGAAGGGCCCCTTCGAGGACGCCGTGGTCGCCGTCTGGTCCGGTCGCACCGAGAATGACGGCTTCAACCGCCTGGTGATGGAGCTGTCGATCCCTTGGCGCGACGCCGCCCTGATCCGCGCGCTGGCCCGCCACCGCCAGCAGTCCGGGCTCGATCCCAGCCAGCGCGTGCAGGAGGAGGCGCTGTCGGCCAATCCCGGCGTGGCGCGGTTGATCCTCGACCTCTTCCGCGCCAAGTTCGACACCGCGATCAAGGCCGACCTGGCGGAGCGCCGCAGACAGGCCGAGGCGGTGATGGCCCGGATCGTCGAGGCGCTGCAGCTGGTGGAAAGCCTGGACGAAGATCGTGTGCTGCGGCGCCTGGCGCTGCTGGTCGGCGCGACCCAGCGGACCAACTTCTACCAGCCCGGCCCGGATGGCGGCGCCAAGGCCTACATCTCGTTCAAGGTGGCGTCGGGCGAACTCGCCGACCTGCCGGCCCCTAAGCCGCACCGCGAGATCTTCGTCTGGGGGGTCAACGTCGAGGGCGTCCACCTGCGGTTTGGTCCGGTGGCGCGCGGCGGCCTGCGCTGGTCCGACCGGCGCGACGACTTCCGCACCGAGGTGCTCGGCCTGGTCAAGGCCCAGCAGGTGAAGAACGCGGTGATCGTGCCGGTGGGCTCCAAGGGCGGGTTCTATCCCAAGCAGCTGCCGAAAGGCGGGACGCCGGACGCCATCCGCGCCGAGGGGATCAGCGCCTACCAGACCTTCCTCTGCGGCCTGCTCGATATCACCGACAATCTCTCGGCCGACGGCAAGGTCATCCCGCCGCCCGGCGTCGTGGTCCATGACGGCGACGATCCCTACCTGGTGGTGGCGGCCGACAAGGGCACGGCGACCTTCTCCGACATCGCCAATGGCGTGGCCGAGGACTACGGCTTCTGGCTGGGCGACGCCTTCGCGTCCGGGGGTTCGGCCGGCTACGACCACAAGGTGATGGGCATCACCGCCCGCGGCGCCTGGGAGGCGGTGAAGCGCCACTTCCGCGAGCTCGGCAAGGACATCCAGGCCGAGCCCTTCACCGTCGTCGGCTGCGGCGACATGTCGGGCGACGTGTTCGGCAACGGCATGCTGCTGTCGAAACAGACCAAGCTCGTGGCCGCCTTTGACCACCGCCACATCTTCCTCGACCCCGCTCCGGACCCGGCCACGTCCTGGGCTGAGCGCAGGCGGATGTTCGCCCTGCCGCGCTCGTCCTGGGACGACTACGACAGGAAGCTGATCTCCAAGGGCGGCGGGGTCTTTCCGCGCACGCTGAAGTCGATCCCGCTGACCGCGCAGGTCAAGGCGATGCTGGAGGTGACGGCCGATGCGCTCGCGCCCACCGACCTGATCAATGCGATCCTCAAGTCGCAGGCCGAGCTGCTCTACCTGGGCGGCATCGGCACCTATGTGAAGGCCCGGCACGAGGCCGCCGTCGATGTCGGCGACAAGGCCAACGACGCGGTCCGGGTGAACGGCTGTGACCTTCGGGTCAAGGTGGTGGGCGAGGGCGCGAACCTCGGCCTGACCCAGGCCGGCCGCATCGAATACGCCCAGTCGGGCGCAGGCGGGGCCGGGGGGCGGATCGACACCGACGCCATCGACAATTCCGCCGGCGTCGACACCTCCGACCACGAGGTCAATATCAAGATCCTCACCGGGATGCTGGAACGCACCGGCCAGCTGACCCGCAAGCGGCGCGATACGCTGCTGAAGTCGATGACCGACGATGTCGGCCGCCACGTCCTGGCGCACAACTACGACCAGACCCTGGCGCTCTCGCTGATGCAGATGGACGCGGTGGGCGAGCTGATCCCCTACGCCCAGTTCATGGCCGATCTGGAGCAGCAGGGTCGCCTGGACCGCGCGGTCGAGGGGCTGCCCGACGCCGCCGGCGTCGCCGATCGGGCGGCCGCGGGGCGCGGGCTCACCCGCCCGGAGCTGGCCGTGCTGCTGGCCTATGGCAAGCTGGAATTGAAGCGGGCGATCGTCGCCAGCGATGCGCCGGACGATCCGTTCTTCGAGCGGCTGCTCGAGGACTATTTCCCCAAGGGCCTGCGCCGCTACGCCGAGCCGATGCGCCGCCACCGGCTGCGCCGCGAGATCATCGCCACGGCGGTCGCCAATGACGTGATCAACCGCTGCGGGCCGAGCTTCCCGGGCCGGCTGATGGCTGCGGCCGGCGCCGGCGCGGAGGCGTTCACGGCCGGCTACGAGGCCGCCAAGCAGATCCTGGAGATTCCGGCGCAATGGGACGCGGTGGCGGCGCTGGACGGTAAGATTCCGGCCGCCGGACAGATGGCGGTGTTCCGCCGCCTCGCCGCCTCGCTGCGCGGCGCCAGCTTCTGGCTGGCGCGCTCGGCGCAGCGCGAGGGTCTGGACGTCGCCGAGCTGATCGCGCGCTACGGTCCGGGGTTCACGACGGTCCATCGGCTGATGCCCGGCGTGCTGTCGCCGATCGAACAGGCGGCTGTCGCCGCGCGCCAGCGCGGCATGGTCGAGGCCGGCGCGCCGGAGGCCATGGCGCGGTCGGCCGCGGTCCTGCAGACCCTGACCACCGCCGGCGACCTGGTCGATCTGGGCGAGGCGTCAAGCTGGTCGCTGCCCAGCGTCGCGCGGCTCTATCACGCGGTGGGCGAGGTGTTCGGCTTCGACCGGGTGCGGGCCGCCGCCGGCGCCCACGCGGTGGGTGACCCCTTCGAACGCACGGCATTGCGCCGGCTGATCGAGGACCTGTTGCTTGAACAGACCGGGCTGACGCGGACCATCATGGCCTTCGCCGGCGACGCCCAGGCCGGCGACGATCTCGGCCACGCGCATCACGCGGCGACCTCGTGGGCGTCGATGCACAACGACAAGGCCGAGGTCGCGCGGCGCACCATCGACGACATCGAGGCGGCCGGCGGCGGCTGGACCTTCGCCAAGCTGACCATCGCCAACGCCGCGCTGCGGGAGCTGTCCGCCCAGGTGACGGTCAAGAAGAAGCGGTGACGGAGCCCCCCCAAGGCTGGCCTCAGCGGCGGGCCTTGCGGAACCGCTCGGCCGCCTCGGCGCGGGCCTCGGCCTTGACCCGCTTGACCGCGCCACGGTCGACCTCCTCGCCCGGGGCGGTGAGCACGTCGTTGGCGAACTCCAGGTCGAGCATCTTCAGCCGCTTGATCTCGTCGCGCAGCCGCGCGGCGGTCTCGAACTCCAGGTTTGAGGCGGCCTCGCGCATCCGGGATTCCAGGTCGCGCAGGGTGGCCTTGAAGTTGTCGCCCAGGAACGGCTTGGAGCCGTCCTCCGCTACGCCCACCGGGACCGTGACCCTGTCCTTCTCGTAGGGGCTCGCCAGGATGTCCTTGATGCGGCTCTTGATGCTGGCCGGCGTAATGCCGTGCTCGGCGTTGTATTCTTCCTGCTTCTCGCGCCGGCGCTGGGTCTCGGCCATGGCCCGTTCCATCGAGCCGGTGATGTGGTCGGCATAGAGGATCACCCGGCCGTCGACGTTGCGGGCGGCGCGGCCGATGGTCTGGATCAGGCTGGTCTCCGAGCGCAGGAAACCTTCCTTGTCGGCGTCGAGGATGGCCACCAATCCGCATTCGGGGATGTCCAGGCCCTCGCGCAGCAGGTTGATGCCGACCAGGGCGTCGAAGGCTCCCAGCCGCAGGTCGCGGATGATCTCGATCCGCTCCAGGGTGTCGACGTCGGAGTGCAGGTAGCGGACCCTCAGGCCTTGCTCGTGCATATATTCGGTGAGGTCCTCGGCCATCTTCTTGGTCAGCACGGTGATCAGGCTGCGATAGCCCTGGGCGGCGACCTGACGCACCTGGTCGATCACGTCATCCACCTGGCTGAAGGCGACCCCGTTCTCGGTCTTGCTCACCGGCTTGATCTCCACCGGCGGGTCAATCAGGCCGGTGGGGCGGATCACCTGCTCGGTGAACACACCGCCGGTGCGCTCCATCTCCCACGGCCCGGGAGTGGCCGAGACGTGGACGGTGTCGGGCCGCATGGCCTCCCACTCCTCGAACTTCAGCGGCCGGTTGTCGATCGCCGACGGGAGCCGGAAGCCATATTCGGCCAGGGTGAACTTGCGCCGATAGTCGCCGCGGTACATGCCCCCGATCTGCGGCACGGTCTGGTGGCTTTCATCCACGAACAGCAGGGCGTTTTCCGGGATGTATTCGAAGAACGTCGGCGGCGGCTCGCCCTCGCGGCGCCCGGTCAGATACCGGCTGTAGTTCTCGATCCCGGCGCAGGACCCGGTCGCCTGGATCATCTCCATGTCGAAGGTGGTCCGCTGTTCCAGCCGCTGGGCCTCGAGCAGCTTGCCGTTGGCGATCATCCAGTCGAGCCGTTCCTTCAGCTCGTCCTTGATCGACAGCACCGCCTGGTTGAGCGTCGGGCGTGGCGTCACATAGTGGCTGTTGGCGTAGATCTTGATCGCCTTGAGGTCGGCGGTCTTGCGCCCGGTCAGCGGGTCGAACTCGGTGATCGTCTCGATGGTGTCGCCGAACAGGCTGATCCGCCAGGCGCGGTCCTCATAGTGGGCGGGGAAGATCTCGATGGTGTCGCCGCGCCGGCGGAACGTGCCGCGCTCGAAGGCCTGGTCGTTGCGCTTGTATTGCTGGGCCACCAGGTCGCCCATCAGCTTCTTCTCGTCGAGCCGCTGGCCGGGCTCCAGCGTGAAGGTCATCGCCGTGTAGGTCTCGACCGAGCCGATGCCATAGATGCAGGACACCGACGCCACCACGATCACGTCGTCGCGTTCGAGGATCGCGCGGGTCGCGGAGTGGCGCATCCGGTCGATCTGCTCGTTGATCGATGAGTCCTTCTCGATGAAGGTGTCGGTGCGCGGGACGTAGGCCTCGGGCTGGTAGTAGTCGTAATAGGAGACGAAGAACTCCACCGCGTTCTCGGGAAAGAAGCTCTTGAATTCGCTGTAGAGCTGGGCGGCCAGCGTCTTGTTGGGCGCCAGGATCAGCGCCGGCCGCTGGGTCAGCTCGATGATCTTGGCCATGGTGAAGGTCTTGCCCGACCCGGTGACCCCCAGCAGCACCTGGTCGTGCTCGCGCGCGTTGACGCCGGCCACCAGTTCCGGGATCGCGGTCAGCTGGTCGCCGGCCGGCTCATAGTCGCTGACCAGCCGAAACGGCCGCCCGCCCTCCGACTTGGCCGGCCGGTCGGGGCGATGCGGCTTCCACAGCATCGGCGTCGAGCGCTCGTCATAGTCGAACGTCGCCGACATGTCGGAGACGCCTGGAGCGGCGACGGGAGCGGGAGAACGGGCCATGAACCGCAAGGTAGGTTTTCCGCCGCCTCGGCGCCAGCCCGGCGAGGTTCGCTGCTGCCAACGGGGTGGCCGCAGGGTGGCGGCCCGCGCCCCTGCCTCCCGCCCCGGTGCGGCCGACCGGGGGGAGGCCCCCATCGTCTTGGCGGAGGTTTGCCCATGCCGGGGTAAGTCTGGCGTCCGGGTTTTCACAAAGGACGCCGCATGCTGAACCAACTCCGCTCTCACGCGCTGTAGGCGCAGGGACGTTTCGCAGGGGGATCATCGGCATGCGCGTGGAGTTGGTCGGAGCTGGCATGGCGGTGGCTATCGGCATGATGCTGGGCGGGGCCATGCATCCGAACCTGGTCGCGGACGACCGGCCGTTGGGTCCGCAGATGCTGCTGGGCGCCGGGGCGACGCGGTCGCCTGGCCTTGGCGATACTGGTCTGGAGATGGCCAGCTATCCCGGCGCGCTGCCCACCTATGTCGTTGGGACAGACGCCTCAAAGCCGTTCGCCGTGTCACAGCCGCCCGGCGTGGCCGAGATCCGCCCCGCCGGGCAGAGCCAGCCCGAGCAAACCGTCGCGCTGACCCGGGTCGCCTACGGAGACCCCGCTCCGCCCGATCAAGACTATCCGTCGCTTGCCGGCGAACGGCCGCATCGCGCGGTCTCGGCGGCCGACGCCGGCGTGGACACCGACGACACGGCGGCCGCCGACCTCGGCTGAACCCCCTCGCCTTTCCGACCATCCCCCGCTAGAGGCGGGCGATGAGCGCCGACGCCGTCCAGATCATCGCCCGCGGACCCCGCGCCGTCGCCGAGGCCGCGGCGCTGACGATCGACGCCAGCCCCGACACCGAGGCGCTGACGTATTCCATCCTGGAAGAGGACGAGGACCGCGACGTCTGGCGCATCGACGCCTTCCCGACCACCACGGACGAACAGGCCGCGCTGCTGGCCATCCTCAGCGGTTTTCCCGCCCTGCGCACGCTCGTGGAGAAACTCGCCGACGCCGACTGGTTGGCGATGGCGCTGTCGGGCCTGCCGCCGGTCCGCGCTGGGCGGTTCTTCGTCTACGGCGCCCACGACAGAGGGCTGGCGCCGCCCAGCGCCGTCAACCTGCGGATCGAGGCGGGCGCAGCCTTCGGCACCGGCCACCATGGCACGACCGTCGGTTGCCTGCAGGCCTTCGACCAGTTGCTCAAGCGCCGCCGCTTCGCCCGCGTGCTGGACGTCGGCTGCGGCACCGGCGTGCTGGCCATCGCCGCGGCGCGCACAGGCGCCCGGGCCGCCGTCGGCACCGACATCGACGCGCCCTCGGTGCGTATCGCCAATGAGAACGCCAGGCTGAACCGCGCCCGCGCCCGGTTCGTCCACGCCAGCGGCCTGAACGACGCCCGCGTCCGCAAGTCCGCGCCCTACGATCTGGTGTTCGCCAACATCCTGGCCCCGCCGCTCGTGGCGCTGGCCCAGGACATCAAGGGCGCGCTGAAGCCCGGCGGCATCGCCATCCTGTCCGGCCTGCTGCGCACCCAGGAGCGGCGGGTGTTCGCCGCCTACGCCTCGCGCGGCTTTTCGATGCAGCGCCGCATCCACCGCGACGCCTGGGCGACGCTGGTGCTGCGCCGCTAACCGACGAGCTTCGGGGCGCCCAGGGTCTCGCGCCACTGCAGGTGGCGGGTCTTGAGGAAGGTGTCGCGGGCATAGACGGTCATCGCCTCGTCGGGCGCGGTCTCCAGCACCTCGAAGGCAAACGCCGCCTCGCCGTGCGCGGCCCAGGCGGCCCGCAGCGCCGGATTGGGGTGGCCGCCCTGGCGCAGGGCGAACCAGATGCTGTTTTGCTGCTGGTCCAGATTGCGCGAGGCCCCGACCCAGACCTGGCCGGTCACCGCGCAGCGCACCGCGAAGATCCCCAGCGCAACCTTGCGATCCTTGTAGTCGCGCACGACCTGGCGGCGGGTCTGCTTGTCCATGCAGTCTCGTAGGCCGCCAAGAGATCAATGTCAATTTTGTCCGGGTAAAATCCATTCGTCGGCGAGAATCGCGTAGAGGTAGCTGTCGCGCCAACCGTCGCGGGCGCGCTTGTCCTTTCGGAAATGCGCCTCGCGCCGCATGCCGAGTTTTTCCATCACGCCGTAGGATCCAGCGTTGCGGACATCGCACTCGGCCCAGATGCGGTGGAGACCCAGCACCTCGAAGCCGGCGCGCAACATCGCCCCAGCGGCCTCCGTGACCAGGCCCTGGCGCCAATAGGCGCTGGCGATGCTGTAGCCGATGTCGCCTGTGCGGGTGGCTTCGTCCTTGACGCCCAAGCGGATGGCGCCGATCACCTTGCCGTCTGCCAGATGCTGGATCGCCAGGTTCACGTCGGATCTTGGCCAACTCAGCTGGGCCTCCAGAGAGCGGCCGAGGAAGACCTTGGTTTCCTCCAGCGTGTTGGGCCCCCAGTCCATGTAGCGCACCACGGCATCTTCGGTCGCGTAGGCGTGGACATCATCGAAGTCGTCCGGGGTGAAGGCGCGCAGCAGCAATCGCTCGGTGCGGATGGGGAACCAGGGTTTCAGGTCTTCGCTCATGGTCGTCTCCTTTTCGGGGCTGGGTAAGCCGGCGGCAGGAGATGGCGTCATCATCGACCCTGCCGGTGCGGCGGGGTCGCGGTCTTCGTCAGCGTCTAGGCGTGGCTGATCGAACCCGGACCCCAGGTGGGACCGGACGAATTCAGGCAGGCTGGAGTCGCGCGGATGACCATGGTCCGGGCCGATACCGCAAACCCTGTTCGCCGACAAGTCTGAGCCCTTGGCCCTGACCCCCCGAAGGGCTTACATCCCTCCCATGCGCCAGACCTTCGACGAATCCACCGACCGCTCCTTTGGGCCCCGCCACGTGCCGCTGATCCGCAAGGCCATGGCCGACCAGGGCCTGGACGGCTTCGTCGCCCCGCACGAGGACGAGCACCAGAACGAGTACCTGCCCGCCGCCAACGACCGGCTGGCCTGGGCCACGGGGTTCACCGGCTCGGCCGGCGCCGCGGTGATCCTCAAGGACAGGGCGGCGATCTTCGTCGACGGCCGCTACACCCTGCAGGTCCGCGACCAGGTGGACCAGGCGACCTTCGAGATCCGCGATCTGGTGGAGGGCGGTGTCCCGGCCTACCTGGAATCCGCCACCGCGCGCGGCCAGGTGATCGGCTATGACCCGCGGCTGCACAGCCCTGACGCGCTGGACCGGCTGAAGGCCGCCGTGGCGAAGGCCGGGGGTGAGCTCAAGCCCGTCAGCCCCAACCCACTGGACACCGCCTGGGGCCAGGCGCGCCCGGCCCAGCCCACCGCGCCTGTCGTGCCGCACCCGCTGCGATATGCCGGCGAGGAAAGCGCCGCCAAGCGTCACCGGATCGGCGAGAGCCTGGCGGCCCGCGGCGCGGACGCCGCGGGGCTAACCTCGCCCGCCTCCATCGCCTGGCTGTTCAACGTGCGCGGCGGCGACGTGATCCGCTCGCCGCTGCCGATCGCTCAGGCGATCCTGGGCGCCGACGGCTCGGCGCGGCTGTTCCTCGACCCCGCCAAGGTGACTCCCGAGTTGCCGGTCTGGCTCGGCAATGAGGTCCGGCTGGAAACCCCCGCCGACCTGCCCGCGGCGCTGAGCGAGCTTGCCGGCAAGCAGGTGCTGGTCGATCCCAGCCAGTCGTCATCCTGGTATTTCGAGGCGCTGCGCGCGGCGGGCACGTCGGTGCAGCGCGCCGAGGACCCTTGCGTCCTGCCCCGCGCCTGCAAGAACGCCGTCGAGATCGCGGGGACCCAGCGCGCCCACATCCGCGATGGCGCCGCCCTTACCCGCTTTCTGCACTGGGTGGCGACCGAGGGCCAGATCAACCCGCCCGACGAGATCGAGGCGGTCTCGCGGCTGGAAGGGTTCCGTGAGGAAACCGGCGCGCTCAAGGACCTGTCCTTCGACACCATCGCCGGCGCGGCGGCGAACGGCGCCATCGTCCACTACCGGCCGACCACGAGGCTCAACAAGCGAACCGAGGCGGGCTCGCTGCTGCTGGTGGATTCCGGCGCTCAGTACCTGGACGGCACCACCGACGTCACCCGCACCGTGGCCATCGGCGAGCCGTCGGCGGAGATGTGCGAACGTTTCACCCTGGTGCTCAAGGGCCATCTGGCGCTGGCCCGCGTGCGGTTTCCGGCCGGCACGACGGGCTCGGCGCTGGACGCCCTGGCGCGCATGGCGCTGTGGGCCCACGGCCTGGACTACGACCATGGCACGGGCCACGGCGTCGGCTCCTACCTTGGCGTCCACGAGGGCCCGCACCGGATCGCCAAGGCGCCCAACAGCGTGGCGCTGCGGCCCGGCATGATCGTCTCCAACGAGCCCGGCTACTACAAGGAAGGCGCCTACGGCATCCGCATCGAGACGCTGCAATTCGTCACCGGCCCGGCGACCCTCGAAGGCGGCGAGCGGCCGATGCTGGGCTTCGAGACCCTGACGCTGGCGCCCATCGACCGGCGGCTGGTGGTCAAGGCCTTGATGACGTCTGAAGAGGTCTGCCAGCTCGACGCCTATCATGCCCGCGTCCTGGCCACGGTGGGCCCGCTGGTCCCCGCCGAGGTGAGCGTCTGGCTGACCGAGGTCTGCGCCCCGATCTGAGACCGGGGCGGTCGACCCGCCATCTCGTGACTGCGGCAAATGCAGGCGCCGGCCTGACTGGAATCCACCCGAACGCCGAGGAATTGATCGTCGGCGTCGCGATCGCCCGCCCGCATCTGGACACCGCCCACGTGTCAGGCGCTGCTGACGGCAACAAGGAAATACGGGGTAGACGCATCATTGGGCCGCCAACAACAATGGGGGTCCTTAACGTGAGAAATCTATTCGTCGGCGCGAGCCTGATCGCGCTTTCCGTGTTTGCATCATCGGCGGCCATCGCCGCGGAAGCCGAAGCTTCCAGCGGCGTTTCCGAAGTCATCGTCACCGGCACCCGGGTAGTCGGCCTGAAGGCGGCCGACAGCGCAGCGCCCGTCCAGGTCGTCGGCTCCGACACCTTCAAGCGGATCGGCCAGCCGGACCTGATCCAGGGCCTGGCCCAGACCATCCCGTCCTTTACCGCCGAGGCGTTGGGCGGCGACACCGCCAACCTCACCCTGTCCGCGCGGCTGCGCGGCCTGAGCCCCAACGACACCCTGGTGCTGGTCAACGGCAAGCGACGCCACCCGACCGGCAACCTGCACGTCCTGGGCGGGCCCTACCAGGGCGCCGCCACCGCCGACATCAGCCTGATCCCGGTGGACTCCATCGACCACGTCGAGGTGCTGCAGGACGGGGCGGCCGCCCAGTACGGCACCGACGCCATCGCCGGCGTCGTCAACATCATCCTCAAGAAGGGCTCGAGCGGCGGCCAGATCGGCGCCACCGCCGGCCAGTACTACAAGGGCGACGGCGACACCGGCGCGATCTCGCTAAACATGGGCCTGCCCCTGGGGCCGATGGGTTTCATCAACCTGACCGGGGAGGCGCGCTTCCACGGTTTCAGCCGACGCGGCGGCGCCGACGCGCGGATCTCCAATGTCGACGGCAGCAAGCTGGCCGGCACGCCGACCGCTTGGACCGCAATCCCCGGCTATCCGAACCTCAACAACATCGTCGGCGACGCCCAGTCACAGATGGGCAACGTCGCGTTCAACGCCGGCTACGATTTCGGCGGGGTCGAGGCCTACAGCTTCGGCACCTACGGCTACCGCAAGGCCTCCGCATTCGAGAACTACCGGGTTCCTTCCAAGGTGATCGCCTCGACGGTGCTGGCGGTGCAGGGGACCTACACCAGCCCCGGTGAGCTGATCTTCGCGCCGCAGGGCTTCAACCCGCGGGAGGGCCTGGTCGAGACCGACTACGCGCTCACCGGCGGCCTTCGCGGTACGATAGCCGACTGGGCCTGGGACCTCTCCACCACCTACGGACGCGACAAGAACGACATCTCGACGCTCAACTCGGCCAACAAGGCCCTCTATATCGACACGCACTTCACCCCGACCCACTTCTACGACGGTTCGTTCATCACCACCCAGTGGACCACCAACCTTGACGTCTCGCGGGCGTTTGACGTCGGCATGGCGACGCCGCTCAACGTGGCCTTCGGGGCCGAGGAACGCGAGGACAGCTACGAGATCGTGCACGGCGACCCGGCCTCGATCTACAAGGAGGGACCACAGTCCTATCCCGGCTTCCAGCCGACCGACGCCGGCAAGCACACCCGGCACAACTACGCCGGCTACCTGGATGTCGCGGCCTCACCGGTAGAGAATCTGAAGCTGGACGCCGCGGTGCGCTTCGAGCATTTCAGCGACTTCGGCGACACCACCGTCGGCAAGCTGACCGCCCGCTATGACTTCAGCCCGATGTTCGCGGTCCGCGGCACCGTCGCCAACGGGTTCCGGGCTCCGACGCTCGCCGAGGAATACTACTCCGCCACCAACGTCTCGCCGACGGCGGCGGTTGTGCAGTTGCCGCCGAACTCCCCGTCCGCGGCGCTGCTGGGCTTCGCGCCGCTAAAGCCTGAGAAATCGACCAACTACAGCCTTGGCTTCGTGGCCCACCCGGCCGAAGGTCTGGCGATCACTGTCGACGCCTACCAGATCGACATCAGGAACCGGATCATCGGCAGCGGCCTCTACCTCGGTCTCGACGGGACCACGGTGGTGTCCCAGGCGGTGCTGGACGCGATCAAGGCGCACGGCAACATTCTCGATCCTACGGTCACCTTTGTCGGCGTCAGCCTGTTCGCCAACAGCGTCGACACCCGCACCCGCGGCGTCGATCTGACCGTTACCTATTCATCGGACTTCGCCGAACTGGGCCATGTCGATTGGAGCCTCGCGGCCAACTACAACGACACCAAAGTCACCAAACAGGCCCCGCCCCCGGCGGCGCTCGCCAAGCAGGGCGCGCTGCTCTCGCCCACCGCGATCAGCGACCTGACAACCGCCGCGCCCAAGGAAAAGATCACCCTGGGCGCCCTGTGGTCGATGAGCAAGTGGAGTGTCAATCTACGCGAAACCGTCTATGGCGAATCTTCCGAGATCGTCAGCCCCGACGGCACCGGCGCCCCGCCCAATTTCACCAACAAGATCGGGGTCAAGGCGCTGACCGACCTGGACGTCGCCTACATGGTGACCGCGGCGGTGCGCGTCTCTCTCGGGGCCAACAATCTGTTCGACCAGAAGCCGCCGAACACCCTCCAGTTCCCACCCAACGGCGGCCTCTCGGACGGCAGCAACGTCTATGACGCCCCCTTGGGCTTTTCGCCCTTCGGCATCAACGGCGGCTACTACTACGCCAAGGTCGTGGTGACCTTCTGAGGTCGAGACGGTGTGCGCCCAAGCCTTGCCGGCCCGGCGCGCACCCGGCCATGGAAGGAAGCAGTTCGGCCTGCCTCCGGACAGGCGCCGGGCGGGCGGACTGAGCAAAAATTGAGCGGCGACGGCGCCGATATGCCCATTTCCGCCTGGCCCGGCGGGCTCACGCCTCACCCGGCCCGGCCACAGGGTAAGACCTGTGGGGTCCTGGCGTTCGGGCACCCTGGGATCGTGGACTGGGGCGAGGCCGTCCCCGGCGACAAGCGCCGCTTGAATGGGGCCACCAAGTCCGAGGTGGTGTCGGATCGGTCCGTATTTTTCGCGAGGTGTTCTGAGTGTTGGTGGCTGGGCTTACACCGCTGACGATCGCGCTTCTGGTGGCGATCCTCGCCGCCTCGGCGCTGATGAGCGGCCTTTCGGGGTTCGGCTTTTCCGCCATTGGCGCGTTCTGCCTGATCCTGTTGCCGCCGAAGCTCGGGGTGCCGCTGCTGATGACCCTGTCAGCGGCCAACCAGATCATGTCGCTGGGCCAGCTGAAAGCCGACATGCAGCCGATCCGCCATTGGTGGCCCGATGGGCCGGCGCCCTATCTGCTGGGCGGACTGGTGGGCGTGCCGGTGGGGCTGGCGATCCTCGGATCCCTGCCGACCGCCGACCTGATGCTGGTGTTCGGCGCCTTCCTGGTGATCTACGCCGGCTATTCCCTGCTGCGGCCGCATGGCGCGCGCGCGGCCGTGCACGGGGGCTGGATCGCCTCGTCGCTGGTAGGGATGTCAGGGGGCGTCATCGGCGGGTTCACCGCCTTTCCGGGCGCCGCCGTGGTGGTGTGGAACGGTCTGCGCCATGTCCCCAAGCGCGAGGCCCGGGCGATCGTGCAGCCCTACATCTTCGGCCTGCAGGTGCTGTCGATCGTGCTCCTGGCGCTGCAGCGGCCGGAGACCTTCGGACGGACCTATTGGCTGCTGCTGGCGATCACCATTCCCGTGGTGCTGCCCTGCACCCTGCTGGGGGTGCGGCTTTACAACTCGCTGTCCGACGTGAACTTCCGGCGGGTGACCTTCATCCTGCTGGGGATCTCGGGCCTGGGCCTGCTGATCAAGGCCGCCGACACCTATCCAGCCGTGGAGCATGCGGTGAAGATGGCGGGGCTCTGACCGCTCCGGCGCGCCGTCGATCACCTATGGAAAAGGCCCGCCCTCTCGGGCGAGCCCTTCGCGCGTCTGTCGCCTTGAGGCTCAGGCGGTCTGCAGCCGGGCGGCTTTGCGGCGGCGCGCCATGGCGCCGACCAGGCCGAGGCCGCCGATCATCATCGTCCAGGTCGCCGGCTCGGGAACGGCGCCGCCGGCGTCGGAGCGGAACTGCAGGGTGTAGTGGTCACCCGCCGTGGTGTTGAAATCGAACACCGTCTGATAGAGGCCGGTCTCGGTGATCGACGCGCCCCCATCGATAAACGCCACCGGCGCGCCCTCGACATCGGAAGTGAACAGCGGCTGGAAACGAGCGTCGCCCTTCTTGCCGATGAGGTGGTAGGTGTCGCTCAGCTTGCCGGTCGCGCCGAAGATGTTGAAGGCGACGTCGAAGTTGTCGGCCAGGAGGCCGAGATCCCAAAGGCCGTAGCCGAAAGTGTAGCTTTCCGGTCCGACGTTCACATGCTGGATCAAAGCGCGAGCTCATTGATTGCGCGCCCACGGGTTCGTGAGCAGACCCTGCTGAAAAAACCGGCTTAGCTGCCAGGGTCAGGGCGGCGCGAGCCCCTGCAACGGTCCGCGACCGCCCCAAACCCGCGCCATGGATGCGCGCGTCTTCCCGGCAAGGGCGTCCCTGGCGCCCAAGGTGATGGGAGAACGACATGCCTATCCAGGCAGTGGGGCCTACTCCGGCAGGAGGCCAATCCGCGGGGTCCGTGCGCGTGCTGGCGCTCGTGGGCCCCACAAGCAGCGGCAAGACCACCCTGATGGAAGCCCTTTTGCAGGTCACAGGCGCGGTGGATCGCCGCGTCGGCGGCGACAAGGTCGGCGACTCCAGTCCCGAGGCCCGCGCCCGCGGCCACTCGGTTGAGCTGAACCTGGCGGGCTTCGAGTTCATGGGTGACCGCTATTGCGTGGTGGACTGTCCCGGGTCCCTGGAATTCTGCGCGGATCTTGACGCCGCCTTGCCGGCGGTCGATCTGGCGGTGGTGGTGGCCGAGCCCGACGCCGCCAAGGCGGGCCTGTTACAGCCGACGCTGCGCGAGCTGGAACGGCTGGGCCTTCCACACGCGCTGTTCATCAACAAGATGGACCTGGCCCGCGGCGCCTTGTCGGACCTGCTCGCCGCCCTGGCCACGGTCAGCGCCGCGCCGCTGGTCGCTCGCCAGATTCCGACCTGGGAGGGCGAAAAGGTCAACGGCTTCATCGACCTGGCGCTGGAGCGCGCCTTTGTCTACCGGGCCAACGAGCCCTCGACCCAGGTGGAAATCCCCGGCGACCTGCGCGACGCCGAGGCCCAAGCGCGGTTTCACATGCTGGAACAGATGGCCGATTTCGATGACGACCTGCTGGAGCAGTTGCTGTCGGACGTGACCCCCAGCCGCGACGCGGTGTTCGCCGACCTGGTGCGGGAGATGAACGAAGGGCTGATCGTGCCGGTGTTCTTCGGCTCGGCGCAGAACGGCTTTGGCGTGCGCCGGCTGCTGAAGGCGTTGCGGCATGAGACCCCGCCGCCGGAGCGCGCGGCGGAACGCCTGGGGATCGAGACCGGCGCCTATGTGCTGAAGGCCGCCTACGCCGGCCAGTCGGGCAAGCTCGCCTACGCCCGCGTGTTCGGCAAACCCCTGGCGGACGGGGCGGAGTTCGTCTTGCCGGACGCCGAGCGCTGCCGCGCCGGCGGGCTCTCGGCGGTGCAGGGTGGCGTGCTGAGGAAGCTGGCGTCGGCCTCAATCGGAGCCGTCATCGCGATCGGCAAGGTCGAGGCGGCCCGCGCCGGCCAGATTCTGTCGACCACAAGCCAGCCTCAGGCGGTTCGCGCGGCGGCCGGAGCGCGCCGTCCGCTGTTCGCCGTGGCGCTGTCGGCGACCAACCGCAAGGACGATGTGCGCCTGTCGGCCGCGCTGGGCAAACTGATCGATGAGGATCCCGGCCTGCGCCTCACCCACGATCCCGAGGCCCACCAGATGATCCTGGCGGGCCAGGGCGAGGGCCACGTCCGCCTGGCGCTGGAGCGGCTGAAGCGGCGCTTCGGGGTGGAAATCGACACCGAGCAGCCAAAGACCCCCTATCGCGAGACCATCCAGCGGGCCGCGACCCAGCGGTCACGGCACAAGAAGCAGTCGGGCGGCCATGGCCAGTTCGCCGACGTGACGGTGGAGATCCGGCCGCTGCCCCGCGGTTCCGGCTTCGTGTTCAGCCAGAGGGTGGTCGGTGGCTCGGTGCCCAAGCACTGGATCCCGGCCGTCGAGCAGGGCGTCCGCGACGGGCTGGAGAAAGGGCAACTCGGTTTTCCGGTCACCGACCTGGAAGTGATCCTGGTCGAGGGCCAGACCCACAGCGTCGATTCATCGGAGATGGCCTTCCGCCTGGCCGGGCGACTGGCGATGGACGAGGGCCTGCCCGGTTGCGGCGCGATCCTGCTGGAGCCGATCGAAAAGCTGACGGTCTATTCGCCGTCGCCCAGCGCCTCGAACGTCACCTCCGCGCTCACCGCCCGGCGCGGCCAGATCCTGGGTCTGGCGCCGCGCGAGGACTGGCGCGGCTGGGAGCGGATTGAGGCCTATCTGCCGCAATCCGAACGACTGGGCCTGATCGCCGAACTGCGCGGCCTGACCCAGGGCCTGGGCGCCTTTGAAGCCGACTTCGATCACATGGCCGAGCTGTCCGGGCGCCTGGCCGCCGAGGCCAGCGCGGGATCGGGCGTCAGGACCTAGGCGCCGGCGCCGGGCGCCAATCGGCGGCGGTGGCGGCGTAGAGTTCGACCAGGTCGCTCATCCGTCGGCCCTGCGCTTCGACGAGCGCCCGCTTGGCGCGGCTCAGCGTGCGCTGCCCCTGTACGACATCGAGCCGCGCGCCGCCGCCCAGGCGATATGCGGTCTGGGCGTCGTGCGCGCCAGCTTCGGCAGCGGCGTTGACCTTGGTCAGGAAGTCGACGGCAAGCTGGTCGCTGCCCAGGTTCGACAGCACGTCGGCCACCTGGACGAAAGCGGACAGCACGGTCTGCCGATAGCGCGCCATGGCCGCCCGAGCCTCGCCTTCCGCCGCCGCGCGCCGGGCCTTCAGCGTCCCCCCGTCGAACAGCGGTGCGGCAGCCCCGGCCATCAGGGTCCAGCCGCTCGCCGAATAGCCGAACAACGTCTCTGGCCTGATCGCGCCCTGGGTCAGCGACGCCGAGAGCCGGATGTCCGGATACTGGTCGGCGATCGCCACCCCCACCGCAGCGGTCGCGGCATGCAGATCGGCCTCGGCGGCCAGGATGTCGGGGCGTTGTCGCACGAGGACCGACGGAAGGCTCAGCGGCATCGCCGCCGGCGCGGTCAGCGCGGCAAGGTCGAAATCGGGCGCGGTCCACTCGGCGGGCGATTTGCCAGCCAGGAGCGCCATCCGGTGGCGTGCGGCGTCGAGCCCGCGTTGCAGCGGCGCCAACAGGGCCTCGTCCTCGGCCAGCTGAGCCACCCCTCCGGACAGCGCCGACCGCGGTCGCCCGCCGATCGCCTCGGCGGCCTGGATCATGGCGATCAGGGCTCGATCGCTGGCGACGATCTCGCGCACGGCGGCGATCTGCGCCCGCAGGCTCGCGATCCGCATCGCCTGCAGCGCGACCTCCCCGGTCAGGGACAGATAGGCCGCGTCGGCGCGCCGCGCGGCGGCCTGCGCCTCCGCCTGCCCACGCTCGGTCGCGCGTTTGCGCCGCCCGAACGGATCGAGGTCATAGCTCACCGTCCCGCCCACCGAGAACAGGTTGATCGTCGGGCTGGGAAAGCCGGTGAAGCCGAACGCCTGGGTGTTGATCCGTTCGCGCTGAGCGTCGGCCTTGGCGTCGGCCTGGATCAGCTCGGCGCCGCGCACGGCCCGCGCCTGCGCCCGGGCCCTGTCCAACGTCGCGCGCGCCTCGGCCAGCGTCGGGCTGTCCGCCAGGGCTTGGCGGATCGCGCCGTCCAGCTGTGGCGAGCCGAACGCCTGCCACCACGGCCCGGGGACGCGGGCTTGCGCCGTCAGCCGCAGGTCCGGCGCCTGGGGGTCGCCAGCCATGGCATAACCGACCGCCGCCGCGCCCGCGGGGCCTTGGGGAGGCTTGAAGTCCGGACCGACCGTCGCACAGCCGCCCAGCATCAACGCCCAGGCGGCGACTCGGAGGCCGCGAAGCCGGGATCGGCAGGCGATGACGGGCATCGGCCGGACGTCTTGGCGGTCTGTGACCATGCCGCGAACGCGCCTAACCCGCGCCGCCGTGCGCGCGCACGTCGACCTTCACACTTGCCGAAAGGCCAGCGCGCGCGGCCATGCCGGGCGGCGGCCGGTCGAAGTCGATACGGACCGGCAGGCGCTGGACGACCTTGACCCAGTTGCCCGTGGCGTTCTGGGCCGGCAGGGCGGAGAACGCCTGGCCGGTGCCGGGCGAGAAGCTCGCCACCTTGCCGGTGATCTTCGCGTCCGGGTCGGCGTCGATCCGGATCGAGACCGGCTGGCCGACTTTCATGTGCGCCAGCTGGTCTTCCTTGAAATTCGCCTCAATCCACGGTCGGCCCGACAGCAGCCAGAACGCCGTCTGCGAGGCGTTGAGGTAGGTTCCCACCGGCATCTGCTCGACGCGGGTGACGACGCCGTCAGCAGGGGCGACCACCGTGGCGTAGGCGATGTTGAGCCGGGCCCGCTCCAGCTGGGCCTGGGCCTGCATCACGGCCGGCGCGCCGCCGGGACGCAGGTTTGGATCGCCGCCCAGACTGGCCAACGCCTGGGCGGCCTGCTGCTCGGCCACCGACAGCTGGGCGCGGGCCTGCTGGGCGGCGTGAGGGCTTCGTCCAGTTGCGCCTGCGAGGCGACGCCAGCGTCGGCGAGCTGGCGCTCGCGAGCGGCTTCGCGGGCGGCGTAGGCGACCGTTTCGCGGGCCGCCTGCACGGACGCCTGCTGCTGCCGATAGGCGGCGCGCAGGGCGCTCAGCCGCAGGCTGGCGTCGGCGACCTGGGCGGCGGCGGCCTCGGCGCTGGCCTGATAGTCCCGCGGGTCGAGCCGGAACAGCACCTGCCCCTTCGTAACCCGCTGGTTCTCGTGGACATAGATCTCGGTCACCCGTCCGCCGATCGAGGCCGAGACGGGCGCCTTGGCGATCTGCACATAAGCGTTGTCGGTGGCCTGGACGCGGCCGGACGTCAGTACGAAATAGGCTACCGTTCCCAGGACCAGCAGCGGCCCGCCAACGATCAGAGGCCAGCGCCAGCGGCGCATGAATCCCGGCCGCGGCGTCGGATCGACCTGTGGCGCGCTGCGGAGCGGGATGACTTCAGGTTCGCTCACGTCGCTTAAATCCCGCTCATGAATCCAAATCCGGGCCTCATAAGTGTTTTCGACGTGTTGACGCCCGAGCGCAACGTCTCGCGCGGCGACCGCGCGCGGCTCCGGCTCAGGACGACCGCGGGCCTCAGGCCCGCGCGGTCGTGGGTTTCCGAAAACCGGCGCGGCGCAGGTAGAGCTCCGCGACGATCAGGTTCGGGACCCAGGCCATCCACGAGACGATCCGATAGCCCTCGACGAAGGGGTAGCCGAGGATCGGGGCGATCGGCAGGTAGAGGCGCAAGGTCACCGCCGCGAAGGTCATGGCGAAGGAGCGGATCATCCAGCGCCGGTGCTCGACGATGCGGCGCGCCATGGCCAGGCGCAGCGCCTGGGCGGTGCACACGATCCAGGCGATGGCCAGCGTCCCGAAACCCAGCTGCGCCACCGGGCCGGCGCTCGTGCCCCAGGCCAGCAGCAGGCCCGCGCCGCCGGCGGCGAGGCAGGCGAACACATAGACCCGGCCCAGCGCGCGGTGCAGCCGTGGCCGCGCGGCCCGCAGTTTCGGTACGAACTGGATCGGCCCGAGGATTAACGCCACCGACGCCAGGCCCGCATGCAGCACCAGCCAGGGATGGCGCATCAGGTTCTTTGCCACGTCGGGCGGGATGGCGGGAATCTGCGGCAGCAGATAGCGCAGCGACCCGGCGCCGATGAACAGGCTGAAGGCGGCGAGTAACGCCCACAGTCCGGTCGATATCCTGCTGGTCATCTCGAAATTCCCCTGGCGACACCCCGAGGTCGCAGGCGGTTTCGAAGCGCGCCACCCCCAACCCGCGAACGGCGCAGTTTCTGCGCGAACGGATCATGGCAGAGTGTCGACGAATCCCTTGGAGCCTCCCGGGAGCCGCAATGGCCAGAGCTGTCGTGCCCGTCCTGCTTCGCCGCGTAGCCGCCGAGATGGCGCTGCTGACGGCGGTGGGCGTGTTCATGGCGCTGCTGGGGCCGTTCGGATCCGGCGCCAACCCGATGGGGGAACGGTTCGTCTACTGGCTGAGCCTGATCCTCGGCGGCGGGGTGTTCGGCGTTGCGATCGACGAGCTGCTCGGCCGCCGGCTTGCTGGGTTCTGGCGGCGCCTGGCGGTGGACAGCCTGCTGATGACCCCCGCCGTCACCGGCCTGGTCCAGCTCGTGGCGCATCTGATGTTCGGGGTCGGGACGCCGCTCCCCGCCCTCCCGGGGCTCGCCTTTCAGGTGCTGGTGGTGTGCATCGCCGTGATGGCGCTGCGCCAGCTGGCCTGGCGCGACTCCAAGGTGACGATTGTCGAGGTTCCCGCGGGCGAACCCGACACCGCGGCAGCCTTTCGCCAGCGCCTGTCGGCGCGGCGCCGCGAGGCCGTTCTGCTCGCGGTCCAGGCCGAGGACCACTACCTGCGGGTCCACACCGACGCCGGCGAGGACCTGATCACGCTGCGCTTCGCAGACGCCCTGGCGGAACTGGCCGCGACCCCGGGCTTCCGCACCCACCGGTCCTGGTGGGTGGCGGCTCCGGCGCTGGACGCCGTCCGCTGGCGTCGCGGGCGCGGCGAAGCGCGCCTCTCCTCAGGCCTGATGGTCCCGGTCAGCCGCAGCCATGCGGCCGCGCTCAAACAGGCCGGCTGGCGCTAGGTTGCCAGGCCAGGCTGTCGTCCATGTTTCGGAGGTCGGTCAGCAGGTCCGGACCGCGGCGACGCCCGCCTCGCCCTCGATCATGGCGGCCTCGCCAGTCGCATCATCGACCGCGTCAAAGATGGAGCGTTCCGGTTTCATCGAGGCCACGTCAGCATGCCAAATGCGGGTTCCCCAAATGCGGGTTCCCCAAATGCGGGTTCCCCAAATGCAGGTTCCCCAAATGCGGGTTCCCCAAATGCGGGTTCCCCAAATGCGGGTTCCCAAGACAGGGTCCCGGAAAAGGCGAAGGCCCGCCGGGTTACCGGCGGGCCTTCATGGTGGAGCTTAGCGGAGTCGAACCGCTGACCTATTGCATGCCATGCAATCGCTCTACCAGCTGAGCTAAAGCCCCAGAGTCTCAAACGCTCTCTGAGTTTCCCGGAAAACCGATCGGTCGGCCGGGAAGGCGCGGAACCTATTCAAACCGGCGCCCGCGATCAACCCGCCATTTGGGGTTTTTCGCGGCTGGCCGCAAACCACCGAGGGTCAGCGGTCGTCGACATCGCCCTCTTCGGGCAGGCCCTCGATCTCGGTTTCGTCGAATTCGTCCTCGTCGTCGTCCTCCAGGAACGGCACGTCGGCGTCGTCCTCCACCTCTTCCTCGTCGGTGAACTCGCCCAGATCCTCGGAGACGGCGGGGGCCGGTTCGGCCTCGTCGTCATCGTCGGCGGCCAGCACCGGGTCGTCGATCACCTCGTCGAGCTCGGGGGTGACGACGTCGTCCTCCTCCTCGGATTCGGCGTCGGCCTTGACCTGGTCTTCGCGCTCTTCCTCCGGCTCGGGCGTGATGGCGCGGGCGCGGACGCGGCGGTTGCGCACCGCCTCGTCAGGATCGAACTCGTTGGCGCATTTGGGGCAGTGGGCCGGGCGCTTGGTGAGGTCGTAGAACTTCGCTTGGCAGTTGGGGCAGACTTGCTTTGAGCCCAGCTCGGGATTGGCCAAAGGCGATGATCCTTAAGAATTTTGGGGCGGCGCCCGAAGGCGGGCTCACTTGCCACGCGAGGGGCCGACTGTCAAAAGCAAACCCCCCCTCCTGAACCCGCCAGCCTTGCGGAGGCTCGTTCCAGACAGATGACGGCGGCTCAGATGGGCGCCCAGATGCGGGCAAGCCGCGCCGGCCCGCTGATCGGGACCGTCCGCGCGCCGGGGGACAAATCCATTTCGCACCGCGCGCTCATCCTGGGCGCGCTGGCCCATGGGGTGACCGACGTCGAGGGCCTGCTCGAGGGCGACGACGTCAAGGCCACCGCCGCGGCCATGGCCGCCTTCGGCGCGGGCGTTGAGCGCCTGGGCGAGGGCCGCTGGCGGATCGAGGGCCGTGGCGCGCTGGCGGAGCCGACGGAGGTCATCGACTGCGGCAACGCCGGCACCGGGGTGCGGCTGATCATGGGGGCGGCGGCCGGGTTCGCGCTTTCCGCCACCTTCACCGGCGACGCCTCCCTGCGCGGCCGGCCGATGAACCGGGTGCTGAAACCCCTGGGCGAGATGGGCGCGAGCTGGATCTGCCGGGCCGGCGGGCGCCTGCCGCTGACGCTTGCGGGCGGAAACCTGCGGCGCATCGCCTATCGCCTGCCGGAGCCCTCGGCCCAGGTGAAGTCCGCCGTGCTGCTGGCCGGGCTGCGGGCCGACGGCGGCGTCGAGGTCATTGAGCCGGAGGCCACCCGCGACCACACCGAGCGGATGCTGCGGGCGTTCGGCGCGCGGGTGGAGGTGACCGACGAGGGGGCCGGACGCCGCATCGTGCTTGCGGGCGGCCAAACGCTGACCGGGACCGAGGTGCGGGTGCCGGGCGATCCGTCCTCGGCCGCCTTCCCGCTGGTGGCGGCGCTGATCACCCCCGGATCGGTGGTGACGGTCGAGGGCATGCTGCTCAACCCCTTGCGCATCGGCCTTTTGGACACGCTGGGCGAGATGGGCGCCGACCTTTCGGTGACCAACCTGCGCGAGGCGGGCGGCGAGACCATCGCCGACGTCACCGCCCGGTACTCCCAGCTGACCGGTGTCGAGACGCCGCCCGAGCGCGCGCCCTCGATGATCGACGAATATCCGATCCTGGCGGTGGCCGCGGCCTTCGCCCGGGGTCCCACCGTCATGCGCGGGATCGGCGAGATGCGGGTCAAGGAAAGCGACCGCATCGCCCTGATGGCCGCCGGCCTCGCCGCCTGTGGCGTGGGGGTCGAGGAAGGTGCGGACAGCCTGACGATCATGGGCGTCAGGGGCCGGGCAAATCATGGCGTCAGCGGCGGGGCGCGGGTCGCCACCCACGGCGACCACCGCATCGCCATGAGCCACCTGATCCTCGGCCTCGGCTCCGATGCGCCCGTGGCCGTCGATGAGCCGGGCATGATTGCCACCAGCTTCCCCGGCTTCCTGCCCCTGATGCGCGGCCTCGGCGGCGAGATCGAAGATTGAGGCGGGGGGCGATGAGCGGCGGCTTCGTGATCGCGGTCGACGGGCCGGCCGCCTCCGGCAAGGGGACGATCGCCGTCGGCCTCGGCGCGCACTATCGGTTGCCGGTGCTCGACACCGGGCTGCTCTACCGCGCCGTGGGCGTGCTGATGCAGGGCCGCGGCCAGGACCCGGACGACGCGGGTCTCGCCGGGGCGACCGCGGCGCGGCTCACCGCCGAGCAGCTGCAGGATCCGGCGCTTCGCACCCGCGCCGCCGGCGAACTCGCCAGCCGCGTCGCCGTGCACGCCAGCGTCCGCGACGCCTTGCTGGCGTTCCAGCGCGGCTTCGCCGGCCAGGCGGGCGGGGCGGTGCTCGACGGGCGCGACATCGGCACGGTGATCGCCCCGGACGCCGCGGCCAAGCTGTTCGTCACCGCGACGCCCCCGGTCCGCGCGCGACGGCGCTGGTCGCAGCTCGCCGCCCAGGGTGAGGCGGTGACCTACGACGACGTGCTGGCCGACATCCGCACGCGCGACGCGCGCGATGGCGGCCGCGATGAAGCCCCCATGCGGCGCGCCGACGACGCCGTCTTGCTGGACACCTCCGAAATGACTATAGAGCAGGCCGCCGATGCGGCCCGCCGCATCGTTGAGGCCGCGCGAGCCCGCTGGAACACCTCCAGCTAGCAATCCCAACGCGCATTGCCCTCGGCAGCTGCGGGCAGAGTCACTTAAGCGTGGGGGTATTCCCCCGCGTGTTCGGTTCAACCCTTAACCCGACGTGGGGGATTCCGTCCGGCGCCTGTGGGCGCGCGGACCCTCAAGTCATTCGAAAGACAAGAGATTCCATGGCTGACGATATGAGCATGAACCCCACGCGCGACGACTTCTCCGCGCTCCTCGACGAGTCCCTTGGCGGCCGCGACTTCATGGAGGGCCAGGTCGTCCAGGGCGTGGTCGTGGCGATCGAGAAGGACATCGCCATCATCGACGTGGGCCTCAAGACCGAGGGCCGCGTCTCGCTGAAGGAATTCGGCGACGAAGAGGGCAAGGATCCGATCAAGGTCGGCGACACTGTCGAGGTGTTCCTGGAACGCGTCGAAAACGCCATGGGCGAAGCGGTGCTGAGCCGCGACAAGGCTCGCCGCGAGGAAGCCTGGACGCGCCTGGAAGCCGTCTACGAGCGCAACGAGCCGGTGATGGGCGCCATCGTCGGCCGCGTGAAGGGCGGCTTCACCGTCGATCTCGGCGGCGCCTCGGCCTTCCTGCCCGGTTCGCAAGTCGATATCCGCCCGGTCCGCGACGTCGGCCCGCTGATGGGCAAGGAACAGCCCTTCGCGATCCTGAAAATGGATCGACCCCGGGGGAACATCGTGGTTTCCCGTCGCGCGATCCTCGAGGAAGCCCGCGCCGAACAACGCACCGAGCTGGTTTCTCAGCTGCAGGAAGGCGAAGTCCGCGAGGGCGTGGTCAAGAACATCACAGACTACGGCGCGTTCGTGGACCTGGGCGGCATCGACGGCCTGCTGCACGTCACCGACATGAGCTGGAAGCGCGTCAATCACCCCAGCCAGGTGCTGGCGGTGGGCGACACGGTCAAGGTGCAGATCGTCAAGATCAACCCCGACACACAGCGCATCTCGCTCGGCATGAAGCAGCTGCAGTCCGACCCCTGGGACGGCGTGGAGGCCAAGTATCCGGTGGGCGCGAAGTTCACCGGCCGGATCACCAACATCACGGACTACGGCGCCTTTGTGGAGCTGGAAGCCGGCGTCGAGGGGCTGGTGCACGTCTCCGAGATGTCCTGGACCAAGAAGAACGTCCATCCGGGCAAGATCGTCTCCACCAGCCAGGAAGTCGATGTCGTGGTTCTCGACGTGGATCCGTCAAAGCGTCGGGTCTCGCTTGGCCTCAAGCAGGCCATGGCCAATCCCTGGGACGCCTTCGTGGCGGCCCATCCGGTCGGTTCGACCGTGGAAGGCGAAGTCAAGAACGCCACGGAGTTCGGCCTGTTCATCGGTCTCGACAACGAGATCGACGGCATGGTCCACCTTTCCGACCTCGACTGGGCGGTGTCCGGCGAGGAAGCCATCGCCAAGTACAGCAAGGGCGATATGGTCAAGGCCAAGGTGCTCGACGTCGACGTCGAGAAGGAACGCATCTCGCTCGGCATCAAGCAGCTGGCCGGCGACCCGATGACCGGCGACACCTTCCGCAAGGGTCAGACGGTCACTGTGACTGTCACCGAGATCACGTCGGGTGGCATCGAGGTGAAGTTCGGCGAGGATGAGGCCCCGATGACCGCCTTTATCCGCAAGTCGGACCTGTCCCGCGACCGCGCCGACCAGCGCCCGGAACGCTTCGCCGTCGGCGATCGCCTGGACGCCCAGATCGCCAACGTCGACAAGGCCGCGCGCCGCGTGTCCCTGTCGGTCAAAGCTCTGGAAATGGCTGAGGAAAAGGAAGCCATCGAGAAGTTCGGCGCGTCGGACTCCGGCGCCTCGCTCGGCGACATCCTCGGTGCGGCCCTGCGCGAGAAGGCTCAGAAGGACTAGGACCCTGTCCCGGCTGACTCGACGCAGGTCAGCCGGGATAGGACAGGGTCTTCGCCGTTGTCTGGAGCCCTCCTCCACGGACAGTTGCTCCGACCTGAGTGGGAAGGGCTCCAGGGATCGCGTCCAATACCTGGCGTCCGCGGCCAGCTGCGGCGACGACCGTTGGCCGCGGGTTATGATCGGCGCAGATCCGGGCGCAGGATGCCCGGCTCGAGCAGGCCGGCGCGGCGGGGCGCTCCCAGCGCCCGCGTCACCCTGGCTCGGACCCAAAGCTCTCATATCCGCGCCAGGAAGGGTGTGCCCGGGCGTGCTCGCCATTTTGGCTAGACATAAGCGTTCCGGTGCGATGTTCTGCCGGTCTCGGCCTGGGATTCCCGATGACGCGATCTCGTTCTTGCGCAATTGCGCCAACCGTCGTCGCGCTGCTCGTGGCCCTGCCCGGCAGCGCTCACGAACTGCTGCTGAAGCCGCCCAAGCAGGGTGTTCATGGCGCCCTCGAAATCCAGGTCAGCAACGGCGATATCGACAAGAGTATCAGCAGCATCGACTGGCGGGACGTCGCCAATGTCACGGTCGCCCGCGCCGGCGAACCCGAAGCCCTTGGACCGTCGAACTGGCGGGTCAGCGGCCCGGCTTCGGTGCTGACAATCGACGCCTCGACCCCTGCCACCTACCTTCTTGGGGTATCGACGAAGCCCAAGAACTTCGAAATGTCGAAGGCTGAATTCCTGGACTATATCAAAGAAGAACACATCGAGATCGCGACGCCCGAGATTCGATCGGACAAGGTGACGGAGCGCTATTCCAAGCACGCCATCTCCTATCTCCAGGTCGGCGGCAATCTGACCGGCGACTACAGGCGTCCGCTGGACTACCCCATGCAGATTCGGATGATCCGAAATCCGGCCACGCTGCGGGTCGGTGACACCGCCAGGCTGGAAGTGCTCTTCCACGGCGCGCCCCTGGCGGGGCAACTGGTGCTCGGCGGCTACGAGGGGTTCGGGCACGACGCGAAGGGCGAGCCGATCAACAAACTGAGCCTGCGCACGGATCGTCGTGGGATCGCGGCCTTCCGGATTTCGAACCGGGGACGCTGGTACGCCTATCTGGTGCACATGGGCCCGCTCACAGATGGGTCCGCCGACTACGAATCCTTCTACGCCACCACGCTGTTCGATGTCCGCCGCTAGCCGGGGCCGCGCCATCCCGCTCGCGATCGTCATTCCAAAACCGGTTGCACCGCGCAGCGACCAGGAGCCCTCTGACGCGCGCGCAACCGCCGCGAGCCATCTCGACAGGACCATGCTCTCCGCCAACCGGAAGGACAGCGTCAGTCTGGAACCTCTGCGCCTGGACGGCAGCGGCCCGATCTGGCTGCAGATCCGCCGCGCGCTCTCGCAACCGATCTTGAACGGCGACTGGCGGCCGGGCACGCGGATCCCGGCGGAAATGGATCTCAAGGCGCACTTCCAGACCTCGCGGATGACGGTCAACAAGGCTATTCAGAGCCTGGCCGCCGAGGGTCTGCTACAGCGCCGGCGCAAGGTCGGGACGATCGTTTCCGAACGCGCGCAGGAGCGCCCGGTGTTCGAAATCTGGAACACCGCCGACGTCGTGGCGCGATCCGGCGCGGAATATGGCTACCGGCTGCTGGAATGTGAGTTCGTAAGGGACGATCCGGAAAAGCGGGCGCTGCTGAATGTCACCCGATCCACCCAGCTTCTTTGGCTTCGCTGCGTTCACCTCTCGAACGGACGGCCGGTTCAGATGGAGGAGCGCCTGGTCAACGTCGATGCCGCGCCCGGCATCACCTGCGAACCTCTGGCACAGGTCGCGCCGGGTCCGTGGCTCCTGGCCCACGTGCCATGGACCGAGGCCGAACACACGATCTCCGCGTGCGAGGCGGGGCCGCTGGAAGCCGCGGCGCTCGAGGTTCGCCTGGGGTCAGCCTGCCTGGTGGTCGAGCGCCGGACCTGGAACGGCGACGTGCCGGTGACCTTGGCGCGGTTGTGGCACCCCGGCGCCGAACACAGGCTTGTCGGTCGGTTCGAGCCCCAGCGTTGAAGGCGTCAACCCGCCTGGGGCAGATCATATTGGCTCGATAGATAGCGCCGGATAAGCTTTTCGTCGGCGATGTAGCGTCGGCCCTGAGCCTGCCGCGGCGCAACGCCGGGATCGTCGACCCGGGTCGCGTCCGCCAGGATGATCACGGGAACCGACTGATGATCCTTCCCCAGCCAGCTGACGAGGGGCGAGCGCGGGCGCTGGAAATCCAGGTAGTGCACGTCCACCAGGGTCCGCAGGTCCGGGCAGAAGCTCAGCAGCCCCTCGATTGAAACCGAGTCGCCGCAGTAGAGAGGACCCAAGCCCGCGTTGTGGAATCCGGGTTTCAGCAGGAACAGCTGATCCTTCATGTCGTGCTCCTTGGCGCCACCACGGCCGCCGCCGCCGGCAACCTGGCCCGCAGCCGTCGCACACCGACCAGCACACCGGTCACGGCAAACCCCAAGCCCAGGGTCAACGGTACGAGAAGAATGGTTATTCGAAGCGCCGGCCGACTCGCAAGGCCGGGATAGTTGTAAGTGTGCAGCATGTAATAGACCCAGGCGTATGTCTCGCGACTGCGGTCCATGACCACCAGGATCTTGCCGGTCACGCCGTCGACATAGAGGCGGGCGGGATGTGCGCCATCGAGCTTCAGCATCAAGGCGCCGACGGGAAGCGATTCGGCCTTTGCGTAGGCGCTGTCGACGGGCACCGCCGTCAAGGCGGAGCTGACTTGTCCCGGCCAGGCCGCGCGTGCGGCCGTAAGGACCAAGCTCTGTGGAATGTGGTCGTGAAGCGTCACGCCCCGCGGTCCCTTGACCAGAACGCGCGGACCCTGCGGGCTTGTCGCGGCGGCGACCTCATGGCCGGAAACGCGCAGAAACTCGACCGAGGACGTGGGCCCAAGCCTTCGTAGGTCGGCGACACTGAACCCCGCCGCCGGGCGGTCGCCGGTTCCGCCCCGATAGGCCGCGGCGACAGCTTGTGCAGGAACACCCTCGGAGAACAGCCGGCCATGGTCCATGGACAGCCATCCGCTGGTAATCCAGCACAGGACGAAGACGCCCGCGCTCAGGCCCAAGATGTGATGCCATCGAAGCAAGCCCCGAAACGGCGACACATCTGGACGCCGGCTCCGCAGCTTGGTTCTGGTGCGCGAAACGCCGAGCCAAAGACCTGCGACGGTGGTTGTCAGGCCGACCAGAGACATCGCCCAGACGCTCCAGTCCCAAAGCGCGAAGGTCTTGCGGATCGGGACGAAATAGACCCAGTGAACGACAGAGCCAAACCAGTTCCAGCCGCGCTCGAACCCCAGGGTGCGCTGCGCCACCTGACCGGTGCGCGCCGAGACGTAGAGATCGGTATGCTCTCGGTCTGAGAGGCGCACCTTGAAGAAGGGCCGCAACGGGTCGAATTGCTGGTGGACGATCCATTGATCGTAGTCGAAAGGGCCGTCCACATGGTCGGCCGGAACGCCGGCGAACCGGGCCGCTATGTCAGCTGCCGCGCGGGCGGAAATCGGGGCCAGCGCCCGTCCGGTTTCGGCGGAGATTGCCTGGAACGTCCCGGAGGCGCCCTTGGCCAGGTAGGCGGGGGTCCCGTCCACGCTCACGAGCTGAAGCTCCGACGCGCCGCTGAACGCCGCGGCGGCCTGGGCGGGGTCGAGGTTCACGCGGGCGAGATCGACGCGCTGACTTGCCGCGGCCCGCGCCGCCGGCGACAGGGAGGGGAACGCCACGAACACCATGACAGCGCCCGTGGCAAACCAGGTGGCGAACATCAGGCATAGGACGATGCCGACCCACCTGTGAAACCACACCAAGGCTTTCATGATTGCCTGCGACTTGGGTCTCGGGGCTAGAAGCGCGCGGAAATGTCGACCTGGAAGTACCGGGGACGGCCGAGTTGCACCTGCGTGGGATAGAACACATCCGCCGCCTGAGCGAACGCCTTGTCGAACAGGTTGTCGACGCGGAACGACACGGCCACACCGGGCGTGATGTTGTAGGTCGCATAGACATTGACCGTCGTATAGGCGTCCAGCGTGAGCTTGTTGGCCGTATCGCCGGCGCGGGCGCCGACGTAGCGCACCCCCCCGCCAAGTTCCAGCGGCAGGCCGGCGACCTGGTTGTAGCTCGCCCAGACGTTGGAGAGCCATTTCGGCGAGTTCGGGATCCGCTTGCCCGAGGCGTCGATGACGTTGTTGCTGGCGTCGACGTAGGTGAACTTGTCGTACTTGGCGTCGGTGTAGGCCACGTTGGCGTTGACGGTGAACTGGTCGCTGACCTTCACATCGCCCGTCGCCTCGAACCCCTTTGACCCTTCGCTTCCAATAGGGACGGAGACGTCGGGACTGATCGCCTGCAGCACATTGCTACGCTTGATGTCATACACCGCGAAGGTCATGGAGGCCCGGTTACCCGGCGCGTTCGCCTTCACGCCGGCCTCGTACTGCCGCGACTTGCCGAGCGAGAAATTCTCGCTGGCATTCACTGTGAAGATGTTGGAGCCCACAGGATCCTGGCCGGTCGTGTAGGACAGGTAGGGGGTGATGTAGGGATTGATGTCGTAGACCAGCCCCACGCGATAGGTGACCGGTTCATAGACCCTGGAGAAACTGGATCCGGCGTTGAAGGAGCCGTCGACGTTGAAGTTCTTCCGGTCCAGCGAGAGGTAGTCGTATCGGCTGCCGGTCACGAGCTTGAGTTGGTCGGTGATGTTCAGAATGTCCTCGAAGAACACCGCCGTGTCGTCCCATTTTGTCGGGGCGACGCGTGGCGCGACCGGTCCGAATAGGCCGGGGTTCGGGTGGAACGGATCGACGCTGTCGCCATCGGGGAAGCCGCGGCTGCGCTTGAAATCCAGATGGCTGTAGTCGACGCCGACCACCAGCTGGTTCTTCATCCCGAACACCGGGTACTTCAGGCTCACGCTGGCTTGGTCGCCGTAAAGCTTCTGGTCGTGAAAAACGAAGAACCGGTCGCGTCCGATCAGATTGGTCGTAGGATCGAACGAGTAGGACTCGGCATCTAGCCAGCGCCGCTTGGCATAGTAATAGTAGAGATAGTTCTCGAAGGTGATTTCGTCGATTGGACGCCATTTCACAAATAGCTGTGGCCAATATTGGTTCGACTTAATGTACGCATCTGAGACATTGTAGTTCTTAAATCTGAGCCGGGAATCGATCGTGTCGCCGGTCGTCGTCGAGATCACGCCCTTGAGCGGGGCGGTGGCGAAGGCCTGCGGGACGATCGGGGTGCCCCAGTAGCCGGACGGGTGGTCGCCGAGCACGTCGATCGAGAACTGCACATCGAGGTCCGCCGTCGGCTTCCACAGCAGCGACAGGGTCGCGTCCGTGGAGTCGCCGCGCGTGCGGTCGACGAACCCGTCGGTCGAGGTGCGGCTGACGTCCACGCGGATCGCCAGCGTGTCGGAGAGCGGCATCGAGCCTCCGACGCCGACGGCCGTCGTTCCGAAACTGCCGACGGCCCCATAGATGTTGTAGCTCGCCGCGCCAAAGCTTGGCGCCTTGTTGACCACATTAATCGCGCCGCCGATCGCGCCCTGGCCGTACAGGACCGAGGCCGGACCCTTCAGGATCTCCACGCTTTCGACATTGAAGGCGTTCTGCGGCCGGTTCACCATGTCCGACGGGCCGACATAGATCCCATTGTGCAAGACGGTGACCTGGGTGTCCGAAAAGCCGCGGATGTGGAAGTCCTCCAGGTCGCCCGGCGTGCCGCCGGAGGTCACGCCGGGCATGCTGTTGGCGGCGTCCTCGACGAACAGAAATCCCCGCGTGGTGATGGTGGCGCTGTTGATCACATCGAGCGTGGCGGGCGTCTCCTTCGCCGACAGGTTCAACCGGCTTCCGGTCGGCGTAAACTGCTCCAGGGACCGGACATGCTCTCCCGTGACCACCACTTCGGAAACTGAGTCCTTTGAAGAACCGGGCGCCGCCTCGGCCGCGGCCGAGGCCCCGGCGCCGACGAACGCCGCCACGGTGAGCGCCAGCACGGAACAACTCGATTTCGTGAACATGGAAGACCCCCTCTGTCGCTTCAGATTTTGTATAGTCAAATAAGATTCCTGGCTCCGTGCGCCGTCAAGTGTATTTGAGTCCGGCCCGTGGCCGGGCGCTGGTCGCCCGTAAAATGGCCAGTGGCAAAGCTTTTTGTGGCAAAACCAGGCGCCGCGCGGACGTAGGCCCCTCGGCTATTCGCGCAGCCGGGCGAGGGTGTCTCGGTAGCGCGCGATGATCGCCTCGCGTTCGTGGTGGCGCCCCCCCGAGACGACTTTGCGACCGCGGCGCCAGACGCAATCCACGATCGGCTTGCGCGACGCGAACACCCAGCGCGCAAGGATCTCGTCAGGCGTCCACCCGACCATCGACGGGTCGCGATCGTCCAGGCTGATCAGGGTCGCAGCCGCCCCCGCCTCGATCCTGTCGAGCGGCGCGCCGAGGGCTTGCGCCCCGCCCGCACAGGCCTGGGCGTAGATGTGATCGGCTGTTCCGACCCCCCGCGCGGCGTCCAGCACATTTCGCTCGCGCCGCGCCAAGCGCTGGCCGTATTCGAGAAGCCTGAGTTCCTGGGCGGCGTCGATCAGGACGTTCGAATCCGATCCGATCCCGAACCGGCCGGCGCGCGCCAGAAGCTCGTCGGCCGGAAAGACGCCGTCTCCAAGGTTCGCTTCGGTCATGGGACAAAGCCCGACCACGGCTCCGCAGGCCGAGATCTGGGCGAGTTCGGCGGCATCCACATGGGTGGCGTGGACGAGGCACCACCTTGCATCGACCCGCTGGTTCTCCATCAACCAGGCGACGGGACGCTGGCCCGACCAGGCGATACAGCCATCCACTTCCATGGTCTGTTCGGCGATGTGGATGTGGATGGGGCCGTCCGATCGCAGCGCCATCAGCCGGTCGAGCGCATCCGGCGTGACCGCCCGCAGGCTGTGAGGCGCCATGCCGAGGCGCCCGTCCTCGAGGTTCGCCAGCGTGCGTTCGGAGGCCTCCAGCAGGCGGGCGTAGCCGTCTGTGTCGTGGACGAAACGGCGCTGATCGGAGCTCGGAGGAAGGCCGCCAAAGCCCGCGTTTGCATAGAAGACCGGCAGCAAGGTCAGCCCGATCCCAGTGGTCGCCGCGGCGGCGGCCAGGCTTGCCGCCATCTCGGCGGGATCCTCGTAAGGCGTCCCGTCGCGATCATGATGGACATAGTGGAATTCGCCCACCCGCACGAAACCCCCCTCCAACATCTCGGCAAAGGCCAAGGCGGCGATGGCCTCCAGGGCCGGAGGGTCAAGGGTCTGGGCGAGCGCGTACATGTGCGTGCGCCAGCTCCAGAAATTGTCCTGCGCCGCGATCCGGCGCTCCGCCTGCCCGGCCATGGCGCGCTGAAAGGCGTGACTGTGCAGATTGGGCAGGCCCGGCAGGCCAAGGCCATGGATTTCATCGCCAGCCGCTGGCGCGGCGCCCACCTCAACCGCCGCAATCCATCGATCCCGGATCACCACCCGCACGCGCGCGGACCAGCCTGAGGGCAGCAGCGCGGCGCGGAACCAGAGTACGGTCATTTCCATCCCCGTTGCGGGCAATATGCAACGTCGCGCGCTTTATGACTAGACAAATGAACGGGACGTTCTCATCACTGGAGTCCTTTCCGCCCAGGCTGGCTCAGCCCGAGCGGAGGAGAAGGGCTCCAGATATAGGCGACGATCCTGTGCCTTCCCGGCTGATGTGATTTAAGTCAGCCGGGACAGGGTCCAGCCGGCGGGACGGAGGGCCGTGGCGGCCATGAATTGTGATCGTATCTGGCGAAACGCGCGACTGGCGACCTTGGCCGACGGCGCGGGCCTTGGCGTGGTGGAGCACGGCGCTGTGGCCGCCCGCCACGGCCGTATCCTGTTCGCCGGACCGGAAGGCGATTTGCCGACCGCCCTCAGCGCCGCCGAGACCCTGGATTGCCAGGGGCGCTGGATCACGCCCGGCCTGATCGACCCCCATACCCATCTGGTGTTCGGCGGCGACCGCGCTCACGAGTTTGAACTACGTCTGGCGGGATCGTCCTACGAGGAGATCGCGCGCGCCGGCGGCGGCATCGTCTCCACCATGCGAGCCACCCGCGCGGCCGGCCAAGCCGATCTGGTGGAAAGCGCCCTGCGCCGCCTGGACGCTCTGATCGCCGAGGGTGTGACCACTGTCGAGATCAAATCCGGCTACGGCCTGTCCCTGGAGCCGGAACTGAAATCGCTGCGCGTGGCGAGAGAACTCGCACAGCGTCGCCCGATTTCCATTCGCACCACCTTCCTGGGCGCTCACGCGCTGCCCCCGGAATTCGCCGGGGACGCCGACGGCTATATCGACCTGGTGTGCCGCGAAATGATCCCGGCCGTGGCCGCGTCTGGCCTGGCCGACGCTGTCGATGCGTTCTGCGAGGGGATCGGGTTCACGCCGGCTCAGACCCGACGGGTCTTCGACGCGGCGCGAGCGCACGGACTGCCGGTGAAACTGCACGCCGATCAGCTCTCCAATCTCCAGGGCGCGGCGCTCGCCGCCGAGTTCAGGGCGCTGTCCGCCGACCATCTCGAGCATCTGGACGCGGCGGGCATCGACGCGATGGCGCGGGCCGGAACCGTCGCAACCCTGTTGCCCGGCGCCTACTACTTCGTCCGCGAGACCCAGGTCCCGCCGGTCGAGGCTCTGCGGGCCGCAGGCGTGCCGATCGCGCTGGCGACCGACTGCAATCCCGGCACCTCGCCGCTCACCTCGCTGCTGTTGGTCATGAACATGGGCGCGACCCTGTTTCGCCTCACGGTCGCGGAGTGCCTGGCCGGGGTCACTCGCCAGGCCGCCCGGGCGCTCGGCTTGCTGGCCGAGACCGGCACACTGGAGGCCGGCAAGTCCTGCGATCTTGCTATCTGGGACATCGAGGACCCGGCCGAACTGGTCTATCGTATGGGGTTCAACCCGCTCCATGCCCGTGTCTGGAGAGGACGATGACCGCAGCCGCCGCGACATCTGCCGAGGACTTCGCCCGCGACGGCGCCGTCTGCCTGCGGGGCGTGATCGGCGCGGACCTGATCGCCCTGTTGCGCGAGGGTATCGACGCCAATATCGCCACCCCCAGTCCGCGGGCGAAGATCGCGAGCCGCCAGGACGATCCCGGCCGGTTCGTCGAGGACTTCTGTAACTGGCGCGACAACCCGGCCTACCGGCGGTTCATCTTCGAGTCCGGCCTGGGCGAGATCGCCGCTGGGCTGATGGGGTCCCAAACCGCGCGCCTCTATCACGATCATATGCTCACCAAGGAGGCCGGCACCCTGCAGCCGACCCCCTGGCACCAGGACCAGCCCTACTACAACGTCGAGGGCCGCCAGACCTGCAGCTTCTGGATCCCAGTGGACCCGGTGAGCCAGGCCTCGACCCTGCAGTTCGTCGCCGGCTCGCACCTCGGCCCCTGGCTGATGCCGCGCAGTTTCAGGGACGCTCAGGCCCGCTGGTTCCCCGATGGCAGCCTGGCCGACCTGCCAGACATCGAGGCCGATCGCGCCGCCTGGCCCCTGCTGGGCTGGGCCCTGGAGCCCGGCGACCTGGTCTGTTTCCATATGCTCACCCTGCACGCCTCGGCCGGGGCCGACCGCCGGCGGCGGGTGTTCTCGGTCCGGTTCCTGGGCGACGACGCCGTCCACGCGCCCCGCGCCTGGACCACCTCGCCGCCGTTTCCCGGCCTGGAGGACGAACTGCCAGCCGGCGCACCCATGGACCATCCCCTGTTTCCCATCGTCTGGCCTCGACCGCCAGCGGAGACCTCCCGGTGAGCGTGATCGTCCTCAATCCCGGCGCCGTGCCGCTGTCCGACTGGCGCGCGATCTATCGCGGCGCCCGGGTGACCCTTGCCCCCGAGGCCGGGCCGGCCATCGCCGAAAGCGCCGCCGCCGTGGCCCGCATCCTCGCCCGCGGTGAGCCGGTCTATGGGATCAATACCGGCTTCGGAAAGCTGGCCAGCGTGCGGATCGATGCCCGCGACCTTGCGACCCTGCAACGCAATATTGTGCTGTCCCACGCCGCCGGCGTCGGGGACCCGTCGCCGGTTCCGGTCGTCCGCATGATGCTGGCCCTGAAGCTGGCGAGCCTGGCCCAGGGGGCATCTGGCGTGCGGCCGGCCACCATCGCCCTGCTGGAGGCCCTGCTTGCCAAGGGCCTCATCCCGGTGATCCCGGCCCAGGGTTCGGTGGGCGCCTCCGGGGACTTGGCGCCGCTGGCCCACATGGCGGCGACCATGATCGGTGTTGGGGAGACCTTCGTCGGCGAAGCCCGCCTGCCCTCCGCCCAGGCCCTGGCCGAGGCCGGCCTGCAACCCCTGACCCTCGGCCCCAAGGAGGGGCTCGCCCTGCTGAACGGCACTCAATTCTCGACCGCCACTGCGCTGGCCGCCCTGTTCGAGGCCGAGGTGCTGTTCCGCTCCGCCCTGGTGACGGGAGCGCTTTCCACCGAGGCGGCGAAGGGTTCGGACACGCCCTTCGACCCCCGCATCCACATCCTGCGCCGACAGCCCGGTCAGATCGAGACCGCCGACGCGCTCCGCGCTTTGATGGCCGGGTCGGCGATCCGCGCCTCGCACCTGGCCAACGATGAACGGGTGCAGGATCCCTATTGCCTGCGCTGCCAGCCGCAGGTGATGGGCGCCGCACTCGACATCCTGCGCCAGGCGGCCACCACGCTCGGGTTTGAGGCCAACGGCGTCACCGACAACCCGCTGATCTTCGCCGCGACCGACGAGACGCTTTCCGGCGGCAACTTCCACGCCGAGCCGGTCGCCTTCGCCGCGGACATGATCGCGCTGGCGATCTGCGAAATCGGCTCTATCGCCGAGCGGCGGATCGCCATGCTGGTCGATCCCGCCCTGTCGGGCCTGCCGGCCTTCCTCACCCCCAAACCCGGGCTCAATTCGGGGTTCATGATCCCGCAGGTGACCGCCGCCGCCCTGGTGTCGGAGAACAAGCAGATGGACTAACCGGCCAGCGTGGATTCAATCCCGACGACCGCGAACCAGGAGGACCACGTTTCGATGGCCGCGCACGGCGCGCGCCGGTTGCTGACCATGACCCGCAACGCCACCGCTGTGGTGGGCATCGAGTTCCTGGCGGCCGCGCAGGGCTGCGACTTCCAGGCGCCCCTGACGTCCAGCCCAGCCCTCGAACGCGCGCGCCGCCTGTTGCGCGCGGAGGTCCCGCACCTGGAGGACGACCGTCTCTTTCACCCCGACATCGAGGCGGCGACCAATCTGGTCCGGTCCGGCGCGGTCATTGACGCCGCCGGCTGTACGCTCCCGGGGGTCGCATGACCGACTGGCTCGAAATCGTGCGGGGCGATGCGCCCCTCGTGGTCAGCTTTCCGCATACCGGGACGGCCCTGATCCCGCGGGTCTCCGGGCGCCTGATCTCGCCGTGGCTGGCGCGTAAGGACGCCGACTGGTGGGTCGAGCGCCTGTACGACTTCGCGCCCGACCTCGGCGCCACCACGGTCCGCACGGCGATGAGCCGCACCATCATCGACGTGAATCGCGACCCGTCAGGCGCGTCGCTCTATCCCGGCCAGGCTACGACCGGTCTGTGCCCGACGACCACGTTCGATGGCGAGCCGCTCTATCGCAGGGCCGAGCCCGACGAGGCTGAAATCGCCCGGCGCCGCGTCGACTATTTCGAGCCCTATCACGCCGCCCTGCAGGGCGAGATCGCCCGCCTGCGCGCCCGCCATGGCAAGGTCGTGCTCTACGAGGCCCATTCGATCCGCTCTGAGATCCCGCGGCTGTTCGAGGGCAAGCTGCCCAACTTCAATATCGGGACCAATTCCAACGCCAGCTGCGACCCGGCCCTGACCGCCGCCGTCGAGGCGGCCTGCGACGCCAGCCCCTTCAGCCGGGTCACCAACGGCCGTTTCAAGGGCGGCTGGACCACCCGCCGTTACGGCCGCCCCGGCGACGGCGTCCACGCCATCCAGATGGAGCTCGCCTGCCGCGGCTACATGGACGAGCCGCCGGGCCTGCTCACCTCGCGCGCCTGGCCCACCGACTACTCCGAAGACCGCGCCGCCCCGATGCGGGCGGTCCTGACCCAAGTTCTCAACGCCTGTCTGGATTTCGCCCGCTCATGACCCGCCTCGACACCACCCGCGTCATCCGCGCCGCCACCGGCGTCGAACGAACAGCCAAGAGCTGGCTCACCGAAGCGCCGCTGCGAATGCTGATGAACAATCTGCATCCCGATGTCGCCGAGCGACCTGAAGAGCTGGTGGTCTACGGCGGCATCGGTCGCGCCGCCCGCGACTGGGAAAGCTTCGACAAGATCGTCGAGACCCTGCGGCGGCTGGAGGACGACGAGACCCTGCTGGTGCAGTCCGGCAAGCCGGTGGGCGTGTTCCGCACCCACGCCGACGCCCCGCGCGTGCTGATCGCCAATTCCAATCTCGTCCCGCGATGGGCCACCTGGGAGCACTTTAACGAACTCGATCGCAAGGGCCTGGCCATGTATGGCCAGATGACCGCCGGCTCCTGGATCTACATTGGAGCCCAGGGCATCGTTCAGGGCACCTACGAGACCTTTGTCGAGATGGGCCGCCAGCACTACGGCGGCGACCTGGCCGGCCGCTGGCTGTTGACTGCTGGCCTCGGCGGCATGGGCGGCGCCCAGCCCCTGGCGGCGGTCATGGCCGGCGCTTCGTGCCTGGCGATCGAGTGCCAACCCTCGCGGATTGAGATGCGGCTACGCACCGGTTACCTCGACCAGGCCACGGACGATGTCGATGAAGCACTTGCGATCATCTCACGGGCATGCGCGGCGAAGGCGCCGGTTTCGGTCGGCCTGCTCGGAAACGCCGCGGAACTGTTGCCCGACCTTTTCAAGCGCGGCGTGCGGCCCGACCTGCTGACCGACCAGACGTCTGCCCACGACCCGGTGAACGGCTACCTGCCCAAGGGCTGGACGCTGGAACGTTGGGCCGCCATGCGAGACCAGGATCCGGCTCAGGTCGAGGCCGCAGCCTGCGCCTCAATGGCCGAGCACGTGCAGGCCATGCTGGATTTCCAGGCCGCGGGCGTGCCGACCGTCGACTATGGGAACAATATCCGCCAGATGGCCAAGGAGGCCGGCGTCGCCAACGCCTTCGACTTCCCGGGTTTCGTTCCTGCCTACATCCGCCCGCTGTTCTGCCGCGGGATGGGGCCGTTCCGCTGGGTGGCGCTGTCGGGCGATCCGGAAGACATCTTCAAGACCGACGCCAAGGTGAAGGCGTTGATCCCCGACAATCCGCACCTGCACAACTGGCTCGACATGGCCGCCAGCAAGATCAGGTTCCAGGGCCTGCCCGCCCGGATCTGCTGGGTCGGCCTCGGCGACCGCGACCGGCTGGGCCTGGCCTTCAACGAGATGGTTGCGTCAGGCGAACTGAAGGCTCCGATCGTGATTGGCCGCGACCACCTGGACTCCGGCTCTGTCGCCTCTCCCAATCGGGAGACGGAGGCCATGCGAGACGGTTCCGACGCGGTGTCCGACTGGCCGCTGCTCAATGCGCTGCTCAACACCGCCTCCGGCGCCACCTGGGTGTCGCTGCATCACGGCGGCGGGGTCGGAATGGGGTTTTCTCAGCACGCCGGCATGGTCATTGTCTGCGACGGGACCGAGGCCGCCGCCAGGCGCATCGCCCGCGTCCTATGGAACGATCCGGCGACCGGCGTCATGCGCCACGCCGACGCCGGCTATGACATCGCCTTGCAGGTCGCCCGCGAGCAAGGTCTGGACCTGCCGGGTATCCTTGGGTGACGCCGCACCTTCTTCGGGCGGCCGACCGCCTGGAACAGTCCTGGAAAAATGGCGGCGGGGTGACGCGGGAAATCGCCTGCGGGCCGGTCGGTTCCGGACTGGCCGCCTTCGACTGGCGGGTGAGCCTCGCCGAAGTCAGCGCGCCTGGACCGTTCTCGACCTTCCCCGGCGTTGATCGCACGCTGTCGGTTCTTGAAGGGCAACTGACGCTTGGCTTTGCGGTCGGCGACCCCGTCACGCTGACCCACAGGTCAGCACCCTACGCGTTTGCCGGCGACATCGCGTGCCACGGCGCCCCGGCTGGCGGCCCGGTCGTGGACTTGAATGTCATGGTCCTGCGGGGTCGGTATCGCGCGCAGGTCGAGCGACTGGAGGGTAACCTCTGGAACCCCGTAGGGGACATCAACCTGCTCCTGGCGCTTGGCGTCGTCGAGATGATGGCGGCTCAGAGGCGTTGGGACCTGCATCGGTACGACGCCGCCCTGGTGGCGGCCGCAGACCTTCCGGGAGTCCGACTCTTTGCGCTCCGGGGTCCCTGCATCACAATCTCTCTGAGGCGGGAGGCCAGCCAGGCCGCCTGACGACGTCCGGCGTCCAGTCCCGAGGGGTGAATCCGATAGCCCGGCAAGGGACCGGAGAACTTAAGGCGCTTGGCCTCGCGCTCCGCATCGGCATGATGCTCTCCAGGCGGCGTCAGACCGCTTGTTCAAGGTTCGGGGACGCCAGTGCAGAAGCTTCTCATCGCCAATCGGGGCGAGATCGCCGTCCGCATCGCGCGCACCGCCGCCGAGATGGGCATCGCCACCGTGGCGGTCTATTCGCAGGACGACGCGGCCTCGCTGCACATCCGCAAGGCCGATGAGGCGGTTGCGTTACAGGGCTCCGGGCCGGCGGCCTATCTCGACATCGCCCATGTGGTGGCCGCGGCCACGGCGGCCGGCTGTGACGCGGTGCATCCGGGCTACGGGTTTCTCAGTGAGAACGCGGCCTTCGCGCGGGCCTGCGCCGAAGCGGGGCTGACCTTCGTGGGGCCGACGCCGGAGACCCTGGCGCTGTTCGGCGACAAGGGCCGCGCGCGGAGATTGGCCCAGCGGTGCGGCGTGCCGGTGCTGCCGGGAACCGATGGGCCTACCAGCCTGGAGGACGCCAGGGCGTTCTTCGCCGGACTCGGCCCGGGCGGGGCGGTGATGGTCAAGGCGGTGGCCGGAGGCGGCGGGCGCGGCATGCGGCCGGTGATGCAGCCCACGGATCTGGCGGCGGCGTTCGAACGTTGCGCCTCGGAGGCCCAGGCCGCCTTCGGCGCCGGCGACCTCTATGTGGAGCAGTTCCTGCCCAGGGCGCGGCATATCGAGGTGCAGATCGTCGGCGACGGCGCCTCGGTCGTCCACCTGTGGGACCGAGAATGCAGTCTGCAACGTCAGCGGCAGAAGGTGGTGGAGATTGCGCCCGCCGACATGCTGCCCATGGACCTGCGCGAGCGGTTGTTCGCCGCGGCGGTCAGCCTGGGCCAGGCGGCGGCCTACAAGAGCCTGGGGACCATCGAGTTCCTGGTGGAGGAGGACAGGTTCGTCTTCATCGAGGGCAACGCGCGCCTGCAGGTGGAACACACGGTCACCGAGGAGGTCACGGGCCTGGATCTGGTGCGGCTGCAGTTGCAGATCGCGGCGGGCCGCTCGCTGGGGGAGCTTCGCCTGTCGCAAGGCGACGTCCCCGCCCCCCGGGGTCATGCGGTGCAGGTGCGCGTCAATCTGGAGACCATGGCGGCGGACGGTTCGGCCCGGCCGGCGGGCGGCCTGCTCACCGCCTTTGAGCCGCCCTCGGGGCCGGGCGTGCGGGTCGACGGCTTCGGCTATGCCGGCTATCGCACCAGCGCTCGGTTCGACAGCCTGCTGGCCAAGCTGATCGTCCATGTCGGCCCGGATCTTACAAGGGAGGCCGGCCTCTCGCGCGCGGTCGCCAAGGCCTATCGCGCGCTCGCGGAATTCCGCCTAGAGGGCTCGGCCACCAACATCGCCTTCCTGCAAAACCTGCTGGCCCAGCCGGCGGTGGCGTCCGGCGATATCCACACCCGCTACATCGAAGAGCAGATGGCCGACCTCGCCGGCGTGTCGCAGGCCCATCCCCGGCTCTTTTTCGACGCCGCGGCGCGCGGGGCCGCGCCGCCGGCGGCGCAGAAGGTCGGCTACCAGGTCGACGCCGGCGATCCCCTGGCGATCCTGGCGCTTGGCAAGCAGGCGACGCAGGCCGTCGTCGAGGCGGACGAACCCGAGGGCCCGGAAGGCGCCAGGCCGCTCCGCGCGCCGCTGCAGGGCACGGTGATCAATATCTCCGTGGCCGCGGGCGATGAGGTCCGCGCCGGCCAGGCGCTGATGATCATGGAAGCCATGAAGATGGAGCATGTGATCACAGCCGAAGTCTCCGGGATCGTGCGGCAGGTCACCGTGGCAGTGGGGGACACGGTGTTCGAGGACCATCCGCTGGCCTTCCTGGAGGAGGCCGAGATCGCGGGCGCCGGCGACCAGGACGAAGACGTCATTGATCTGGACTATATTCGCCCCGACCTGGCCGAGGTGCTGGAACGCCACCGCCTGACCCTCGACGCGGCGCGGCCCGACGCGGTGGCGCGGCGGCGCAAGACCGGCCAGCGGACGGCGCGCGAGAACGTCGATGACCTGCTCGACGCCGGCAGCTTCGTTGAATACGGGCCGCTGGTGGTCGCCGCGCGGCGGCGGCGGCACAGCCTGGACGAACTGGTCGCCACCACGCCGGCCGACGGCATGCTGATGGGCCTGGGCTCGGTGAACGGCGACCGCTTCGCCGAGGACCGGGCGCGATGCGCGGTGCTGTCCTACGACTATACCGTGCTGGCCGGGACCCAAGGGGCCAACAACCATTGGAAGCTCGACCGGATGAGCGAGCTGATCCATCGCTGGAAACTGCCGACGGTGTTCTTCACCGAGGGGGGCGGCGGCCGGCCGGGCGACACAGAGGGCGGCGGCTATACCCGCGGCTTCGAGTTCTGGGGCAGGCTGTCGGGGACCGTGCCGCTGGTGGGGATCAATTCCGGCCGCTGTTTCGCCGGTAACGCCGCGATCCTCGGCTGCTGCGACGTGATCATCGCCACCAAGGACTCAGCGCTGGGCATGGGCGGCCCGGCCATGGTCGAGGGCGGCGGACTTGGCGTGTTCCGACCGGAAGAGATCGGCCCGATCAAGGTCATGCAGGCCAATGGCACCATCGACGTGCTGGTGGACGATGAGCAGGCCGCGGTCGTGGCGGCCCGGCAGTACCTGTCCTATTTCCAGGGTCCGGTGGCCCATTGGACGTGTGCGGATCAACGGCTGCTGCGCCGCGCGATCCCCGAGAACCGCCTGCGGGTCTATGACATCCGCAAGCTGATCGCCCTGATCGCCGATGACGGCAGCGTGCTGGAGCTGCGCCCGAAGTTCGGCCTGGCCATGGTTACCGCCTTCATCCGTGTCGAAGGCCGGCCCATGGGGGTGTTCGCCAACAACCCGATGCATATCGGCGGCGCGATCGATTCAGACGCCTCCGACAAGGCCGCCCGCTTCATGCAGCTGTGCGAAGCCTTCGACATCCCGCTGCTGTCGCTCTCGGACACGCCGGGCAACATGGTCGGGCCGGAGGCCGAGAAGACCGGCCTGATCCGCCACTGCTCGCGGCTGTTCGTGATCGGGGCGAACCTCACCGTGCCGATCTTCTCGGTGATCCTGCGCAAGTCCTACGGCCTGGGCGCCATCGCCATGACCGGCGGCAGCTATCAGGCGGCGGCTTTCTGCGTCTCCTGGCCGACCGGGGAGTTCGGCGGCATGGGGCTGGAGGGCTCGGTCAAGCTCGGCTACCGCAACGAGCTGGCCGCCATCGAGGACCCGGGGGCCCGCAAGGCCAGGTTCGACGAGATGGTGGCGGCGGCCTACGCGGGCGGCAAGGCCATGGCCCGGGGCTCCTACCCGGCGCTGGACGACGTCATCGACCCGGCGGATACGCGGCGGTGGGTGGTGGCTGGACTGAAGGCTCTGCCGCCGGTTCCGGTAAGGACGGAGAAAAAGCTCAGGTGGATCGATAGCTGGTAGCCGGCGCGCTTCGCCTATCGCGGACCTTGACGGTTGTCGGTTTGCCACCACCACATGCCAACATGAGTTTCCCAACCGAAGTCATGCCCGAGAAGCGGCGGCTGCTGGTCACAACGGGCGTGATCGCGGCAGTTTGCGAAGAGGCTGCTGCGCTTGGCGGGTGGCATTCTATCGGTCAAGCGAAGGTGGCTCTTGGCGGGGTCGCGCTCTTTTTCGGACTTTCGCTCTTCATCCTAGGTTTCTTCCGGCCGGGCGGTATTGGCGGTCGTGCGTTCCTGGCAAATTTCCGAGCCTGCACCATTATAGACGGGGCAGTTTTCCTCGGCTTCTTCCTGTTCGAGTTCGGCCCGGCGACGGGTGGGTTTTTGGGTTTGCTTTCGGCCCCAATTATCGGCCTCGCGCTTGCCGTCCGTCAAACTTGGCCGCTCGGATTAGGGCGCAGCTAGTCATAGGCCGATGTCGGGGGGCGTCTTGAACGCTACGCCTAGTGCGCCGAGTACGTCCTCAGCACGTCCTCAATGATCCGCTCCAACTGCCCCAGCGTGTTGCAGGGCTTGGCCACGTGGGTGAAGCGGGCGTAGCGGTGCATGACGCTGTCGCCCTGGCCCCAATAGCTCTCCGGTTCCGGGTTGAGCCAGATCACCGCCCGCGCGCGCTGCTGGATCAGTTGCATCAGGTCCAGGCGCGGGTCGGCGAAGTTGGAGCGGCCGTCGCCCAGGAAGATCACCGTGGTGTGGCGGTCGACGCCGTCCAGGTGGTTCTCGCAGAAGTCCTGCAGCGCCCGGCCATAGTCGGTCTGCTGGAAGCCGATGGTCTGCAGCACCTTGAGGATCGCGCCTTCGACGCCATTGTCGTCGAGGATGGCGTTGACCGGGATCAGCCGGCCGGAGAAGGCGTAGGCGTCCAGGTGGTCGACCACGTCGTTCAGCGAATAGAGGAAGGTCAGCAGGAACTGGGCGGCGGCCGCCACCGACTTGGAGACGTCGCAGATCGCCACGATCGAGGGCTTGTCGACCTTCTTGATCTTCCAGGCGATCTGAAAGGGCACGCCGCCGTGGGCCATGGAGCGGCGGAGCGTCTTGCGCACGTCCAGGTGGCCGCGGTTGGCCCGGTGGCGGCGGCGCGAGTAGCGGTCGGCCAGCCGCTTGGCCATGCGCCTGACCAGCGCCTGCATCATCACCAGGTCCACCGGGTCAATGCCTCCGTCGGCGTTGAGCGCCTTCTTGGCCAGCATCTCCTCGCGCAGCGCCTTGCCGGAGCCGGCGGCGTAGAGCGCGTGCTGGCGCTCGACGAAGCGTTGCGCCTCGCCGGCCAGCGCCTTGCGCGCGGCGTCCAGGCGTTCGGCGAGACCCTGATGCTCCGGCAGCGTGCGGGCGCCGGCGATGATCGCCTCGACCTCGGCCAGACCCATCTCGTCGAGCAGCCGGCGGGTCATGCGGCTGCGCTGGGTGGAGAGCCGGATCTCGGCCACCCCGGCGCGGCGGGCGGCGTCCTCCATGGCCTGGGCCACGGTCGCGGCGTCGCCGGCCAGCAGCATCTGGGCCAGGGGCGAGTCCGCCACGCCCGGCGGGTCCTCGCCGGACCGCTGTTCGTCCGCCTCGGGGGGCGGAGCCAGGTCGAGCGAGGTGCGGGTGAAGAAGGTCTCGAAGGTCGCATCGAAGCGGCCGACCTCGTCGCGTGACTTGGCGAGCGTGGCGCACAAGGCGTCCTTGAACAGTTCGCGGTCGCCATAGCCCACCGCCGCGACCGTCCGCGCCGCGTCGATCGCCTCTGCCGGCGAGACCTTCACATCGGCGGCGCGCAGCGCGCGCAGGAATTCCTCAAGGGTGTGCTGCATCACCTCCCCCATCGCGGCAGCGATGGCGGGAGGGGTGGAGGGGGCGAGCCCCAGTTGCCGAGTTGACGACAGCCGCCCCAACGCGCGGTGCTTGAGGCTTGCCCCCTCCACCGGTCGCTCTTTGGCGACCGGTCCCCCTCCCGCCGCTTCGCGGGGGAGGTAATGGCTTGGTGGGCGCGCACGCGCATCAACGCCGGTGCATCAGCTCGACGATCTGCGGTTCGACGGCGACGATGTCCTGTTCGAACTTGAGGATCACGTTGAGCGTGTCGCGGACCATGGCCGGCTCCAGCGCGCCCGCGTGCAGCAGCACCAGCGCCCGGGCCCAGTCGACGGTCTCGGAGATCGAGGGCGCCTTGCGCAGGTCGAGAGTCCTCAGCGACTGGACAAAGGCCACCAACTGTTTGGTTAGCGTCTGCTCGATACCAGGCACCCGGGTGGCGACGATCCGCTCCTCCAGGGCCGGCTCCGGCAGCGGGATGTGCAGGTGCAGGCAGCGGCGCTTGAGCGCATCGCCCAGGTCGCGGACATTGTTGGAAGTGAGGAACACCAGCGGCGGAGTCTTGGCGACGATCACCCCCAGTTCCGGCACCGAGACCTGGTAGGCCGACAGCACCTCCAGCAGGAAGGCCTCGAACGCCTCGTCGGACTTGTCGATCTCGTCGATCAGCAACACGCAGCCATCGTCCTGGCGCAGCGCCTGCATCAACGGTCGGGGTTCCAGGAAGGGCTCGGAGAAGAACAGGTCGCCCATGCCGTGCAGACGATCCATGGCCGCGTCCATGTCGGGCGCATCGGCCAGCGCCACGCCCATCCTGTCCTTGAGGATCTGGGTATAGAGCAGCTGCTTGCCGTATTTCCACTCATAGAGCGCCTTGGATTCATCCAGGCCCTCGTAGCACTGCATGCGGATCAGCGGCTGGGCCAGCAGGCGCGCGGTGGACAGCGCCAGCTCGGTCTTGCCGACCCCGGCGGAGCCCTCGACCAGGATCGGCTTTTGCAGGTGGACGGCCATGTAGAGCGCGGTGGCGATCCGCCGCGAGGCGATGTAACCGACGCTTCCCAGGCCCTCGACCAGGGCCTCGACCGAGGCAAAGGACCCGGCCCCTTGAGTCGCCGTGGCCGCGCGCGCGGGCGCCGGGTTGGAAATCGTCAAAGTCTCGAACTTTCAAAACGAAGGCGGGAAATCCCCGCGAGGCGATCGGCAATGCGCGATTGTGCCAAGCCGCCGCGGGCAGGGCAAACCCCAACCGTCGCCAGCCAGGATATCACGCCTTTACCGGGGTTTACGTGACCTTCACCCGCCGCGGCTAGCGTGCGGCCATGCGTGTGCGTTCCACCTGGCCCCTGATCTCCGTGCGCGCCGCTGTCGCGCCGGCCGACGGCCCCTGAACGCGCGCACCGATGTTCACCCGTCTGCGCACCCGCCTGACCGTGCTCTATCTCGCCCTGTTCGGCGCGACGCTGTTGCTGGTCTCGATCTCGGTCTTCGCCGCCATCGACCAGGCCGCCCAGCGGCAGGTGCGCGCCGAACTGACCGCCAGCGGCACCGTGTTCGACCGCGTCTGGTCGCTCCGCTCGGAGCGGCTGCGCGAAGGCGCGGCGTTGTTGTCGAAGGACTTCGGCTTCCGCGAAGCGGTGGCCACGGGTGACAGCGCGACCATCGTCTCAGCGATGGACAACCTGAAACAGCGGTTCAGCATCGACCGCGCCTTCATCGTCGCCACCGACGGGCGGGTGATCGGCGCGGATGCGCGCGCGCTGGGCGGCGAGGCGAGACGACTCACCGCGGCCTTCGACGCGGCTGACGATCCCTCCGGCGTGGTGTCGCTGGGCGGGGTCCCCTACCAGGTCATGGCCTCCCCGGTGATGTCGCCCGATCAGATCGGCTGGCTGGTGTTCGCCGTCCGCCTGGACCGGACCGAGATGCGTGCCCTGGAGCGGCTTTCCGCGATCCCGCTCAACGCCGCGGTGTTCAATCGCGGCGTCAAGGGCTGGCGTTTCGACGCAAGCCTGGGCGAGCCGGATCGCCTGCGTCTCAGCGGCTTCATCGACCGTGCGCTGGCCGGCAGGCTGGCCACTCCCCAAGTCATCGACGAACTTGGCGGCAGGTCCCTGGCCCTGGTGAAGCGCCTGCCGGAACTCAGCGCCGACGCCCCCGCCGTGCTGGTTCTGCGCTATCCCCTGGCGCTGGCGCTGAAACCCTACCGGCTGATGCTGGTGATCGTGGCGCTGGCGGGTCTCGGCGGTCTGGCGGTCGTCGGCTGGGGGTCCTGGGCGCTGGCGCGGGGCATCACCCGCCCGATTTCGGCGCTGGATGAGGCGGCGCGGCGCCTGCAGCGGGGCGAGGACGCCCGCGTCGAGATCGAGACTACCGACGAGATCGGCCGCCTGGCGCAGAGTTTCAACAGCATGGCCACGGAGATCCGTGACCGAGAGCGGCGGATCACCCATCTGGCCCTGCACGACGGCGAGACCGGCCTGCCCAATCGGCTGGCGCTGGAACGGGTGGTCGAGGCGCTCAGCGATCCACCGGGCGGCGAGCTCTATGTGGCGGCGCTGGGTGTTCACCGCTTCGACCACCTGCGCGGCGCGGTCGGCTATGTCCTGGCCGCCCAGGCCCTGCGGACGATCGGCGACCGGCTTGCGGGCCTGGCGTCCGGCTCAGGCGTCGCGCGCATCGCCAGCGACGTGTTGGGGTTCGCCCTTGTCGCCGAAGGTCCGCGGGACGCGGCCGACAGGGCCACCCGGCTGATGGCCGACCTCGAGCATCCTTTGCAGGTGGGTGGCGATGCGATCGATGTCAGCTTCCATCTAGGCTTGGCGCCGGTGGTCCGCGGCGCCGGGCCGGGGGCCGCGATCGAGCAGGCCAACATCGCGCTCAGCCAGGCGCGCGAATCCCGGCGTAAGGTGGCCGTCTTCGACGCGGACGCCTATGGCGACCCGGCTTCGAACCTGTCGTTGATGAGCGGCATGTTGGGGGCGATCGCCGAGGGCGGCCTGGAACTGTTCTACCAGCCGAAATTCGACATGCGCCAACGCGGCGTGACGGGGGTGGAGGCGCTGTCGCGCTGGCGCCACCCGGTTCGCGGCCTGCTGCCTCCTAACCTGTTCATCCCCATGGCCGAGGAAACCGGACACATCCGGGCCTTGACCGAGTGGGCGCTGAAACGCGCCATCGCCGACCAGGCGCGGCTTGCCGATGCCGGCTATCCGGTCGAAATGGCCATCAATATCTCCGGCCGGACGCTGGGCGAGCCCGACTTCGCCGATTTCGCCGTGGCCCAGGCCAGGCAGGCGCGGGGGCGGCTGATCTTCGAGATCACCGAAACGGCGGTGATCGAGAACCCCGAGGTGGCGCTGGCCATGCTCGACCGCTTCGCCCAGGCAGGCATCGCCATCTCCATCGACGATTTCGGCGCCGGACTGTCCTCCCTGGCCTATCTGAAGCGCATTCGCGGCCAGGAACTGAAGATCGACATGTCCATCGTCCAGGGCGTCACCGAGAGCCAGCGCGACGCCCTGATCGTGCGCTCGACCATCGACCTGGCCCACAGCCTGGGCTTCAAGGTCACCGCCGAGGGCGTGGAAACCGACGCCTGTTTCGCCATCCTGTCCGCCATGGGCTGCGACCAGGCCCAGGGCTATCTGATCGCCAGGCCCCTGCCGCTCGAGGACCTGATCGCGTTTCTCGCCGAGGATGCCGCAAAGGCGCGCGCCTATGGCTGACGCCCGCGTCGCCGGATCAGTGTTTGTGCCGCGTCGCCGGGGGGCGCAGGCCCAGCACGAACACTTTCACCGTCGTGGCCGCCAGGCTTAGCGGCTGGCTGACCGGCGCCTTGGCCTTCATGTCCGGATGCCAGATCGAGATCTGGGCGCCCCCGGTGGGCAGGCCATGGATCACCGCCTCGCCGGCGGCGTTGGTCTTGGCCGCGAAGGGGCTGTCGGCCACGTAGATGAAGCCGATCATGCTGTCGTGGATGTTGCAGCCCAGAGCCACGATCCCGGGCCTGTCGAAGGTCACCGTGCGCTCGTCCTGCTGGCCATAGAGTTTCAGTTCGAACTTCTTGACCGCCGAGAACGAATAGACGTGGTGGCGCACCTTGTCCCTGTTGGGAAAGCCGACGGTCGAGCCCAGGGGGACGATCAGGACATAGGGATTGAAGGCGATGTTCTGCTGCGCCATCGTCAGCGGCCAGCTGTAGCGCACGGCGGCCATCGGGCCGGCGCCGCCCGCCGGGTGGACGACAACCACGGCATCGGCCAGGGCTGCGCCGTCTTCGCCGCGAACGGTGACGCTGAGGTCGGCGGCCGTCGCGGACTGGGCTAGCGGCAGGAGGGCGGCGAGCACGAGAGCCGCGGCGCAGGTGGAAGCATGGCCCATGCCCGAGGCCTAACGTGTCAGCCTGAACGCGATGTAAATTAATTTCGCTCAGCGTCACCCCAACTGTGGTCGCGGAGACGTCTGGGACATGGGTGAGCTTCGGCTGGCGCTGTTGTGTGCGATTCTGTTGACAAGCGCGCACACCGTTCATGCCAAGGACCTGCGGGCCGGCGGCAAGCTGCTGCTCACCGGTGGCGTCAGCAACGTCGAGGGCGCCGGCGGGGGCGGGATCGCCAGCTGGGCGCTGATCACCGGCTATGAGACGCGCGACGGGATCGGCGGCAATCTGCACGCGACCCGGCTGACCCTGCCCGACTACAAGTTCACCACCTATGGGACGGCGGTCGGACTCTATGATCGCCTCGAACTCTCCTACGCCCGGCAGGACTTCGACACCCAGGGGACGGGCGCGAAGCTGGGACTGGGGTCCGGTTTCACCTTTCACCAGGACGTCCTGGGCGCGAAACTGCGGGTGCTGGGGGATGCGGTCTACGACCAGGACAGCTGGAGACCTCAGGTCGCGGTGGGCGTGCAGGTCAAGCAGGCCGATCACGGGGCGGTGATCGGCCTGCTGGGCGGCAAGCATGATCAGGGCGTCGACTGGTACGTGGCCGCCAGCAAGGTGCTGCTGAACGAAAGCCTGGTGCTGAACGGCGCGATGCGGGCCACCAAAGCCAACCAGACCGGCCTGCTCGGATTTGGCGGACCGGGGAACGACAGCTACCAGCCCCAGTTCGAAGGGTCGGCCGCGCTGCTGGTCACCCGGCGCCTGGCCATCGGCGTGGAATACCGCACCAAGCCCAGCAACCTGGGCCTGAAGGAGGACGACTGGATGGATATCTTCGCCGCCTTCGCGATCAGCAAAAACCTCTCGGTCACGGCGGCCTATGCGGACCTTGGGCAGATCGCCACCTTCCGCGGCCAGCGCGGGCTCTACCTCTCTCTGCAGGCGGGGTTCTGAGATGATCCACGCGCTGATCCTGGCCGCGGCCCTGTCGACGGCGCCGGCCTTCGTGATCGAACATCCGTCCCTGACCCATCCTGGCGAGGAGGCCGTGGCCGCCTATGCGCAAAGCCCCGCCAACGCCGGCGCAGCGCCGTTCGATGGCGGCGCGATGTGGACCGCCTTTCACCGCCAGGCCGGCGTCAATCGCGTGGTGGACGAACTGGTCGATCTGAGCCTGGCCGACCCGCGCATCGCCGACATCTTCAGGAGCCACGACATGGCGCGCCTGCGCCGGACGCTGAAGGAGCAGTTCTGCTTCCTGCTGAACGGCGGCTGTGACTATTCCGGCCGCGACATGAAGGCCGCCCACAAGGACCTGGGCCTGCAAAACACCGACTTCAACCTGCTGGTCGAGCACCTGCAGACGGCGATGGACCACGAAAAGATCGGCTTCCGCGCCCAGAACCGGTTCCTCGCCCGACTGGCCCCGATGCAGCGGACGACGGTGGAACGTTAGAGCCTATCAGACGTCGAACTCGACGCCCTGGGCGAGCGGCAGGGTCGCGCCATAGTTCACGGTGTTGGTGGCGCGGCGCATATAGGCCCGCCAGCTGTCGGAGCCGGCTTCGCGGCCGCCGCCGGTTTCCTTCTCGCCGCCGAACGCCCCGCCGATCTCCGCACCGGACGGACCGATATTGACGTTGGCGATGCCGCAGTCGCTGCCGCGCTCGGAGACGAACAGCTCGGCCTCGCGCAGGTCGTTGGTGAAGATCGACGACGAGAGCCCCTGGGGCACGTCGTTCTGCAGGGCGATCGCATCCGAAAGCTCCGTGTACCGCATCACGTAGAGGATCGGGGCGAAGGTTTCGCGGCGCACCACCTCGGCCTGGCCGCCGTTTGCCGAAGGCGGCATTTCGACCAGGGCCGGGCGGGCGTAGATCGCCTCGGGACACCCGGCGACGACGACCGGATCGCCCCCCCAAACCTGGCCGCCGGCAGCCTTCGCGTCGCTCAGAGCGCGCTGCATGGCCTGGCCGGAACCGGCGTCGATCAGCGGACCGACCAGCGTCCCTGCCTGCCGGGGATCGCCCACGGGCACGGAGGCATAGGCCGCCTTCAGGCGCGGCAGAAAGGCGTCGTAGAGGCTATCATGGACGAACAGTCGCCGCAGCGTCGTGCAGCGCTGGCCGGCGGTGCCCATCGCCGCGAAGGCGACACCGCGCAGGGTCAGGTCCAGATCGGCGGTGGGGGCGACAATGGCGGCGTTGTTGCCGCCGAGCTCCAGCAGGGCGCGGGCGAATCGGGCGGCCAGCCGGGGCGCCACGGCGCGGCCCATGGCCGTCGATCCGGTGGCCGAGACCAGCGCGACCCGCGGATGGTCGACCAGGGCCTCACCGACCTCGCGGCCGCCGAGGATCACCGTTGACAGACCCCGCGGCGCGTCGCCGAACCGAGCGGCGGCGCGATCGAACAGGGCCTGGACCGCCAGCGCGGTCAGCGGGGTCTTCTCCGAGGGCTTCCAGATCACCGCGTCGCCGCAGACGATGGCCAGGGCGGCGTTCCACGACCAGACGGCGACGGGGAAGTTGAACGCCGAGATCACGCCGACCACCCCCAGCGCCCGCCAGCTTTCCATCATCCGATGGTCCGGCCGTTCGGTGGCGATGGTCAGGCCGAACAGCTGGCGCGACAGGCCCACGGCGTAGTCGCAGATGTCGATCATCTCCTGAACTTCGCCATTGGCCTCGGAGACGATCTTGCCGGCTTCCAGCGTCACCAGCTGGGCCAGATCGGCCTTGGCGGCGCGCAGTTCCTCGCCCAGCAGCCGGATCAGTTCGCCGCGGCGCGGCGCGGGAATATTGCGCCAAGCCAGGAACGCCGCCTGCGCCGCCTCGATCGCCGCGCCGACGACGGCCACAGGGGTGTCGTGGACATGGCCGAGGGTCTCGCCGGTCACCGGAGACCGGACCGAGCGATCGCCGCCGGTCCACATCGCCTGGGGCACGCCCAGGCGTGCGAGCACTTGCGCGGCTTCGGCCGCGACGGAGCCGATCTTGGTCTGCAGGGTCATGGTGTCTTCCCTATTCGGCGGCGAGGCTTGGGGGGGCGGCGCGATGGGTCTGGTCGTCCGGAGCGTAGAAGCGTCCGAAGCGGTTGCCCAGGAAATCGGCGAGCGGGATGTCTTCCTGGCGAATGAAGCCCGACTGCGGCAGCTGACCGTCGGCCAGCATGTCCAGCACCGCGCAGATCGCGCCGGCGGTGGTGATCTGGATGGCGCTTTTCATCTCGCCGCCGACGACCTCGGCATAGACCTTGTTGACATAGGTCTCCTGCATCAGCTTGCCGGCCTTCAGTCCACTGACGGTCACGAAGACGATAACCACGTCCTGCAGGGTGGCCGGGACCGCGTTCTCCAGGATGTCCTTCAGCAGCGGGCGCCGATTGCGCAGGTTCAGGTCGTTCAGCAGCGCCTTCATGATCGCCGCGTGGCCGGGATAGCGGATGGTGCGATAGTTGAGATTGCGTACCTTGCCCGCCAGTGTCTGGCACAGCGTCCCCAGGCCGCCGGAGGTGTTGAACGCCTCGTAGGTCACCCCGTCGAGGGCGAATTCCTCGCATTCCTCCAGAGCCGGCACTTCGCGGAGCGTTCCGCCGACGATGGCCTCGCAGGGCTCGCAATATTCGTTGATCACCCCGTCGGTGGACCAAGTCAGGTTGTAGTTGAGCGCGTTGGACGGATAGCGCGGCAAGGCGCCGACCCGCAGGCGCACGTCGTGCAGCTCGTCGAAATGCTTGCACAGGTCCCAGGCGGCAATGGTGATGAACCCCGGCGCCAGGCCGCATTGGGGAATGAAGGCGGTGGCCGCGCCCTCGGCCAGCTCGCGCACCACCCGGCTCGCGGCCACGTCCTCGGTCAGGTCCAGGTAGTGGGCGCCGGCCTCTTTCGCCGCGCGGGCGACGATGGTGGTCAGCTGATAGGGCGCGGCGTTGACCACCGCGAAACAGCCGCCCAGCGCCTGGGCGAGTGCGGCCGGGTCGTCGATCGCGATGCGGATTCTCGCCGCACCCTTGATCTCCGCTAGCGCCTTGGCGCTCTGGTCGATCACCAACACCTCGTAGGCGCCGGCCAGCAGGCCCGCGATGGTCGAGCCGATCTTGCCGGCGCCGACGATTGCCACTTTCAACATGCGAAGTTCCCCTGACGTTCGAACCAGGATGCAGTCGGGGAAAACCGGAATCAATTTGCAGATCGGCGATATTGTGGGATGAATCCGACTTATTGCTGATTAAAACAGGCGAAACGACGATGGACGATCTCGACCAGCATCTCCTGGCCCGGCTGCGCGACAATGCCCGCGCGCCGGTGGCCGAACTGGCTCGAGCCCTGGGCCTCTCGCGCACTACGATCCAGAGCCGACTGGCCCGCCTGGAGCGATCGGGGGTGATCGCCGGCTATGCCGTCAGGCTCTCGCAGGCCCGTGAAGCCGCCCTGATCCACGCCTTTGTCATGCTGACGGTCGAACCCAAGCAGGCGTCCGCCGTCACCGCGGCGCTCAAACGCCTCTCCGGCGTGCGAAGGCTGCAGTCGGTCAGTGGTCCCTTCGACATGATCGCCACGGTCGAGGCCCCCAATGTCAGCGAGATGGACGGCCTGATCGACGAGATCGGCGCGCTGAAGGGTGTGGAGCGGACCAACTCCGCCATCGTGCTGGCCACCAAGTTCGATCGATAGGCGCGGCCGAGGTTCCTCGGCCCCGCAGCGCGGACCATTGTCTAGGTCGTCAACCGGACCCTAACAAAGAAGCTCCATGCTTGGCTGGCCATGGAACTGCAAACCCGATGAAGTCGCTCTCCCGCCGATTCCTGATCAGCGTTGGTCTGATGTCGCTGGTCATGACGGTTCTGGGCACGCTTGGGGCCTTCGTGGTGTTCGAACGCGAGCTGTCGAGCCGCCAGATCGGCTACCTGACCGACTACGTGCGCGAGCGTTCCAGCAACGTCGATCGCCAGTTCTCCAACCTCTCGACCCTGCACAAGGCCGCCGGTGAGGAATTGCAGCGGCGGATGGACCATCTGTCGACCGCCGACGTCACGCGCCTGGCCGATCTCTACATGCCGCTGCAGGCCGACGGCACGCGCCGCAGCCGGCCGGAGTATTTCGAAGGCGTCGGCGACCAGGGCGACTTCACCTACGGCATGGGCGCCTTCATCAGCCACGCCCGGGAGACGCCGCCGCAGGAGCTGAAGGCGCTGGTGGCGGCCTTCCGTCTGGTCGCCGACCTCGGCCAGGCCGCGCGCCGCGACTACGACAACCTCTATTTCTTCACGCCGGCGACCCGACTGGTAATGTACGGCCCCGACCGGCCCGACCACTTGATGTTCTACCGCCGCGACGCCCCCGCCGATCTGAGCATCGCCCAGGAAGAGATGGCAAAGGTCACCCTCCCGGCCGCCGATCCCGAGCGCGCGACCCGCTGCACCAACCTGCAGCGACTGATCCAGGACAAGGTGGGCAAGCGGCTGGCGACGGCCTGCCTGACGCCGGCCTATGTGGACGGCCGCTATGTGGGCTCGTTCGGCTCCTCCATGGAGCTCACCGGCTTCTTCCTCAATGCGGTCAAAAACACGCCCTCGGGCGCCTCGCCCTTGATCGTCACCTCCAAGGGTGAGCTGATCGCCTATCCCGGCTTCACCAACCAGGGCGCGCCGGAGAAGACCCTGGCCGCCTATCAGAAGCGCTTCGACCTGCGGCGGCTGGTCGCCGCCGTGGCGAAGGACGGGCGCGGAAGCGGCGTGATCACCAGTCCCGACGGCGGCCAGATCGTCGCTTTTGGCCGCCTCAACGGCCCCAACTGGTACCTGCTGCTGAGCTATCCCAAGGCCGAAGTGGTCGCCTCGGCGGCAAAGTCGGCTTCCTGGGTGTTGCTGATCGGCGGCATCGCCTCAATGATTCAGACCCTGGCCGTGGTCCTCCTGGCCCGCCGCAGCATCGTCACCCCGATCGAGCGCCTGGCTGCGTCCTGGGAACCGTCCGCCTACGGCGACGACCAACGGCCCGACGTCGGCGACGTGGAACGCCGCAAGGACGAGATTGGCGTGCTGGCCAAGTCGCTCCGGGCCGAGCGGGACAAGGTCGAGGCCGTACTGGCCTCGCTGGAAGATCGCGTCCGCGAGCGCACCGCCCAGCTGGAGCGCGCCAACGCCGAGAAGTCGCGGTTCCTGGCCAACATGAGCCACGAGCTGCGCACGCCGCTGAACGGCGTCATCGCCATTTCCGAGACACTCGCGGGCAAACAGACTTCGGCCAAGGGCCGCGAGCTCGCCGAACTGATCGTCTCGTCGGGACGCCTGCTGGAGCGGGTGCTGACAGACATCCTGGACTTCTCCAAGATCGAGGCCGGCGAGATCACGCTGGTCCGCGACGACTTCACCATGCGCCGGCTGGTCGGCGGAATCGCCGAGCTGCACCGCGCGTCGGCCCAGAGCCGGGGCCTCAACTTCCGTTGGACCATCGCGCCTGACGCCGAGGGGCGCTTCGCCGGCGACACCGTGCGCCTGACCCAGGTGCTCTCGAACCTGCTCAGCAACGCGGTGAAGTTCACCGAAGCCGGGGACGTCACGCTGACCGTGCGGGTCGATGGAGGGTCCATTCGCTTCGACGTTTCCGACACCGGCATCGGCTTTGACGAGGAGACCGGCGCGCGCCTGTTCCGCCGTTTCGAACAGGCCGACGCCTCGATCCGCCGCCGCTTCGGGGGCACCGGCCTTGGTCTGGCGATCAGCCGGTCTCTGGTCGAGCTGATGGGCGGTCGCATCGAGGTCACCTCGGCGCCGGGCCACGGGTCCATCTTCTCCGTCTTCGCGCCGCTGGAGCGCCTGGAGGGCGGGGCGAGCGACGAGGACCAGGCGCCGGTCGCGCCTATCGACATCGCCGGCTGCCGCGTGCTGGTGGCCGAAGACCATCCGACCAATCAGAAGGTCGTCGAGCTGATCCTGGAGTCCGTCGGCGTCATCCCGGTGATCGTCGAGAACGGGGCGCTGGCGCTGGCGCTGCTCAAGACCCAGCCCTTCGACGTGGTGCTCATGGACATGCAGATGCCGGAGCTCGACGGGCTCTCGGCCACCGCCCAGCTGCGCGCCTATGAGCATGAGTCTGGCCAGGCCAGGACGCCGGTGATCATGCTGACCGCCAACGCGCTCGACGAACATGTCCGTTCCAGCCAGGACGCCGGCGCCGACCTGCACCTGTCCAAGCCGATCCACGCCCAGGTCCTGCTCGAGAGCATCGCCGCCGCCATGGCCTTGCGCAGTCAGGCCGGCGACGCGGCGGGCGCGACCAGGGCCGCTTAGGGCGCCTCGTTGGAGAAGATGATCGTCCCGGAGGCGGCGAACATGCCGCCGACGCCGTGGCTGACACCCACCTTGGCGCCCGGTATCTGAGCCGGTGCGATCCCGCGCATCTGCCGCACGCTCTCCTGCAGGGCGTACATCCCATACATCCCGGAGTGCATGTAGGAGAGCCCGCCGCCATTGGTGTTGAGCGGCAGCTTGCCGGCTGGTCCCTGGGCGGACGCCGGGGCGGTGTTGCGGCCGTTGATGAAGTCCTTGGCTTCGCCCGGCTGGCAGAACCCCAGGTCCTCGAGACCATAGAGCGGCAGGTGGGCGAAGGCGTCGTAGATCATCAGGTGATCGACATCGGAGGGCGTGATCCCCGCCTCGCCGAACGCTTTCTTGCCCGAGACCCGGAACGCCTTGGACGAGGTGAAGTCCTCCATCTGGCTGACCAGCGGGGTCTCGACGCTCTCTCCCGTCCCCAGGATGTAGACCGGCTTTTGCGGAAAATCCCTGGCCCGCTCGGCGGAGGTGAGGACCAGCGCCCCGCCGCCGTCGGTGACCAGGCAGCACATCAGCTTGCGGAACGGCCAGGCGATCATGTCGGAGCCGAGCACGTCGGCGACGCTGATCGGGTCCCTGAAGCTGGCCCGGGGGTTCATCGCCGCCCATTCCCGCTGGACCACGGCGACCATGGCCAGGTCCTCCTCGGTCACCCCATAGGTCTTCATGTAGCGGAGCACCGGAATGGTGAACATCGTCGGCGGGCCGGAGGGGCCGTAGGGCATCTCGAACTGTCCGGCGAGGCTGGATGCCGAGCCGCCGAACCTGCCCGCGCCGATGCGACTTCGCCCCGATTCGCCATGGGTGATCAGCACGGTGTTGCAGAGTCCCTCGTTGATCGCCGCGGCCGCGTGGCGCACGTGCAGCATGAACGAGCAGCCGCCGACGCTGGTGCCGTCAGCATAGGTGGGCGTGATGCCAAGATAGTGGGCCAGCTCCACCGGGCTCGCGCCGGCGGTGGCGACCCCGTCGATGTCCGAGGGCTTCAGGCCGCAGTCGGCCAGCGCGTTCAGCGCCGCGTCGGCGTGCAGGCCGATCACCGACATGTCGGGGATTCTGCCCATCTGGGTGGTTTCAGCGGCGCCCACGACCGCGATGGTTTTCGGTTTCAAGCGCCTATCCCTTCGCCGGTTCGAAGAAGGGCAGGGAGATGTCGTCGTTCTGTTTGGCGAAGGTCACCGTCACCGGCATGTCCAGCGGCAGAGCTTGCGGGGTCTGCGGGCAGCCGACGATGTTGGTCATCATTTTCGGGCCCTCCTCGAGCTTCACCACGGCGATGGCGTAGGGCTCGGTCCCCATGTCGGGACGCGGACGGTGGTTGATCACGTAGGACCAGAGCACGCCCTTGCCGCTGGCCGGATAGACCTCGACCTTGCGGCTTCCGCAGAAGGGGCAGAAGGGGCGCGGGGGGAAATAGCTTCCCCCGTCGCAGGCGGTGCAGCGCTGCAGGCGAAGCTCGCCGGCCTTGCAGCCGTCCCAGAAATGCCGGGTCTCCGGCGTGGGCTCAGGCAACATCCTTGGTGGCATCTGGAAATGGATCCCCGGTCAAAATCTCTACGGCCCCCGATCCGGGGTCGGCGCAGCAAAGCCGACCCGATGGGGTTTGTCACGCCTCGACGGCGACGCCGAAGATTTCCCGCAGGGCCGCCAGGCCGCGAGGGCTGAAACTGACGATGCGGGTCCCCGGCTCCCGCGCCGCCCAGCCCAGGCCATAGAAGCGCTGAAGAAGCGCAGCGCCCAGGGCGCCGGCCAGATGCGAGCGCCGGACACTCCAGTCGAGGCAGCCCTTGCACAGCGGGCGCCGCTGCGCCGACATCGCGACCAGGTCGAGCCCCAGCGCCGTGACAAATGTCTCGCCGGCCGCGGTCAGAACCAGGGTCCCTCCAGATCCGTCGACCAGCGATCGCGCCGTCAGGCTGTCCAGGATCGCGACCCCGAGGTCCCCGGCCAGGTGGTCGTAGCAGACGCGCGCGCGGCGCAACGCCGGCTCTGCGGGCCCGGTGCGCAGGCGGGTATGGCCGGTCCGTTCAGCCAGGCCGGTCAGCGCCTCCAGCACGCCCGCCACGTCGGGACCGGCCAGCGCGTAGTAGACATGACGTCCCTGTTTTCGCCCGGCGATCAGGCCGCCGGCGGCGAGCTTGCCCAGGTGCGAACTGGCGGTCTGGGCCGTCACGCCGGCTTCGCGAGCCAGTTCGCCAGCCGTCAGCGCCTGCCCGGCGCAGAGCGCGGCCAGGATATTGGCCCGTGCCGGGTCGCCCATCAGGGCGGCGACGGTTGCGATGTCCGGACCGACCTTCATGCCGCGACCCTAGCCGAAGAACGGATGCCGGGCCACGGACTACAGTTCGACCGTCATCCAAGTGTGCCAGCTAGTCGGGCACAGGCTCCCGCTCCGGCCTTCCGACCACGCTTGCCGGCGGCTTCAGGAACAGCAGACTCGGCGCCAGCAGCAGGCAGCCGATCGCCATGGCCCCGAAGATGGCGTCATAGCTGATCATCGAACCTTGCCGTGTGACCTCGGCGTTGAGAGCGGCTACGCCGGCGGGGGATTGCAGAGCGAACATCTGCGGCATGGCCCAACGCAGGACCGGATCGGTCACGGTGATATGCTCGCTCAGCCCGGAGTGCGCGGCCGCGGCGTCACGGATCAGCATGGCCTGCACGAGTGAAATCCCCAGGCTCGAGCCCAGGCTCCGGGCCATGGTGCCGACGATTGTGCCCTCGACCCGATGGATCGGAGAAAGTCTGGCGTAGGCCAGGGTGTTGAGCGGCGCGAACAGCAGGCCGGTCCCCAGTCCCTGGATCAGGCCGGAAATCTCGATGGGTCTGGCGGTCATCGAAAGATCGAAATGACCCATCTGCCAAAGCGCCCAGCTGGAAAGCAGAACGCCGACCAGCAGGACCATCCGTGGGCCGAACCGCGCGATCAGCAGCGGAACGGCCAGGAAGGCCGCGAGCGAGCCTAGGCCGCGTGTCATACTGGCGACACCGCTCTGCAAGGCCGAATAGCCAAGCAGGCTCTGCATGAACGAAGGCAGCAGCGCGCTGCTGGAGAACAGCAGTACGCCGACGAACATGGCGAACGCCGTGCAGACAACGAAATTCGCATCCTTGGCCAGGTCGCGATGAAAGAACGGATGCTCGGCGGTCATGGTCTGGATGACGAAGACGTAGAGGCCTGCGATACAGATGGCGGTCTCGATCCAGATCTCCCGGGATTCAAACCAGTCCTGACTGGGCCCTCGGTCAACCAGCATCTGGAAGCCGCCAATGAACAGCACCAGCGCTCCGAAGCCGAGGAAGTCGAAGGGGCGTTCCCGGCCCCCGTCGTCCCGGTCCATGAAGGTGTAGATGGCCAGGAAGGCCACGATGCCGATCGGCACATTGATGTAGAAGACCCAGCGCCAGGACAGTTCCTCGGTCAGCCAGCCGCCCAGCGTCGGCCCCAGGATCGGCCCCAGGATCACCGCCGCGCTCCAGATGCTCATCACCCGCGGGATCAGCCGCAGCGGATAGACGTCAAGCATCGTCGCCTGTGAGAGCGGCATCAACGACGCGCCGGCGACCCCCTGGATCAGCCGGAAGATGACGATCTCCGGCAGGCTGGTGGCCATGCCGCAGAGGATCGAGGCCGCTGTGAAACCCGCGATCGAGAACAGGAACATGCGCTTGCGGCCGAATTTCTGCGACAGCCAGCCGGACAGCGGGGTCATGATCGCGGTGGCGATGATGTAGGATGTGAGCACCCAGACGACCTGGTCGGAGGCGGCCGAGACGCTGCCCTGGATATGCGGCAGGGCGACGTTGGCGATGGTCGAGTCCAGGGTGTTCATAAGCGTCGCCAGCATCAGGCCGCCGGTGATCGGGATGCGGTTCTCGATGTCTTTTGCCGACGCCATGCGCGAGACTCAGACCAGGGAGACGGAAAGCTTGCGGCGTTCCGTCGAGACGCGGAGTTCGGTCCAGATGGCGGTCTGACGCGTAACGTCGCCAGTGGTCTCCGCATCGATCTGGGCGGCGATCAGCAGGGTCCGAAGCCGGGCGTTCTCGGTGCGCAGGATGGACAGCCGCAGGTCGTCCTCGCAGGCGGCCCCGCCCAGCAGCCTGGCCAGGGCTCGATTTTCCTGGACCAGGGTCTCGGCCGCCCCGTCCCAGACCTCCGCGGCCATTGCCAGCAACATGGACGACAGGCCAAGCGCGCCGGCGCGTTCGCCGTCGGGCACGCCGGGCGCGGCGCTGCGGATCAGCAGTTGGGCGAGCTCGCCAAGGACGCTGGGGACATCGGGGGTCACAGCTTGCCCATCACCTTGAGGATCGCCCGGTCCTGGGCATTCATCAGCCACCACGCCGGATAGACCATGATCGGCTCCCTGTTGCCGCCGTCGATGAAGGCCCTGGCCGAGCCCACCCAGATACCCTGGCCCTTCACGCAGTTGAAGAGGATCCACCAGTGCAACGCGGCCGGATCGGCCACAAGGCCGCTGGCCCGCTCCCAGATTGCGATGGCGCGGTCCCGGGCGAGCAACCCACCCTCCAGGCCACGGCCGAACTGCCAGACCGGATTGAAGCCCCAGCCGAGATCCTCCAGTGGGTCGCCGAGATGGGCCATCTCCCAGTCCAGGACGGCGTGGATCTCGCCAGCCGCGTCATAGAGAAAGTTGCCGGTCCGATAGTCGCCGTGGACCACGCCAAGCTTCTGGGCCGGCGGCGGGGGGTTGGCCCGCAGCCAGCGGACGGCGGCGCGCGCGATGGGCTGCGGCTCGGCCTCGCTGCGGTCGAGGATCGCTTCCCAGTGATCGAGTTCGCGGCCCCAGCAATCCCCGAGCGTGGGCGCGGCCATCCATCGATCCAGGCCCATAGCCCAGGGGTCAGCGCGGGCGATCTCCCCCAGGATGGTCCACTTGCGCTCGGCTACCCGAGGCAGCACAGCTTCGTAGCCGCCGGCGAACAGCACCTGCGGCGAGGCCTGAAACCCCACGATCTCCTCGGCGATGAAGAACGGGTGATCGAGGGCGGCGCCGGTCTCTTCCAGCCACAGCATTTTCGGGACCGGGACGGGAGAACCAGCAAAGGCGCGGTAAGCCTCGAATTCCACCCGACGTTCGGTGTCGATCAGGCTGGCCGGCGGGTCGCGCCGCAGGATCAGTTGGCGGTCGCGAGCCTGGCCGCCCTGCCGGTAGCTCAGTCGAAAGCGATAGGTCTCGCGGCTGGCCCCGCCGGAAATGCGCTCAAGATTGGCGACAACGATCCCCGACGCATCCGGCATCCGCGTCGCGATATAGGCCGCGACCCGGGGCTCCAGGGGGTGGCTCAACAGCCCTCCCCCTCAGCTCATCGAAAAGCGGATCGGCAGGCGTTTGGGGCCGTTGACGAACACGCCCTCGCTCATCGCCGGGATCCCGTCGAGCGCCAGGTCGGAAAGCCTGGGGATCAGCTCCTCCCACAGGATGCGCATCTCCATCTTGGCCAGGTGCTGGCCCAGGCACAGATGCGCGCCATAGCCGAAGGCCAGGTGACGGTTGGGCTTGCGATCGACCTGGAAACTCTGGGGGTCGTCGAACACCGTCTCGTCGCGGTTGCCCGAGGCGTAGCAGAGCATCAGCCAGTCGCCCTTCCTCAGGTCGCGGCCGGCGAACTGGGCGTCGGCGGTGACGGTGCGCATGAAGGTCTTCACCGGGGTCGTCCAGCGGATGCTCTCGTCCACCAGGCTGGGAATCAGCGACGGGTCGGCCTTGACCTTGGCGAACTCGGCGGGGTTCTCGGCCAGCGCCCAAAACGCCCCGGCGACCGAGGAGGAGGTGGTGTCGTGCCCGGCTGTGGCGACGATGATGTAGTAGCTCATCGCCTCCAGGTCGGAGATAGGCTGGCCGTCGATCTGGCTGTTGGCGATCAGTGTCGCCAGGTCGTCGGTGGGGTTGGCCCGCTTGCGCTCCGACAGCGCCCGGAAATAGTTCGAGAAGTCGACGATCACGCCAAAGTCGATCGGGGCGGCCTGGGCTTCCGGCGGTGGGCCGTCGGCGCTTCGGCCAAGCTCGGGATCGGCGGCGCCGAACAGCTCCTGGGTGAGCTTCAGCATCCGGCCTTCGTCTTCCTCCGGCACGCCCAGGATGCTCATGATCACATGCAGCGGGTAGTGCAGGGCCACCTCCTGGACGAAGTCGCAGCGCCCGACCCCATCCTTGCCCACCCGGGCGGCCATGCGCGCCACGGAAGCCTTGGCGATCACCCGGATCTGGTCCTCCAGCCGGCGCAGGTTCGGCGGCATGAACCACCCTTGCGTCAGCGCCCGGTACTTCGGATGGTCCGGCGCATCCATGTGGATCAGGGTGCGCAACAGGTGCGGGCTGCCGCCCATCATCTCGCGGACCTTCTGGTCCACCGCCTGGCTGGTCAGCGTCGGCGAGCGGTCGCCGTTGTGGAACAGGTCGTTCTGGCGGCTGATCTCCAGGATATCGGCGTGGCGGGTGGCCACCCAGAACGGATCGACACCCTCGATGGTCGCCATGCCGAAGGGCTCGTTCTTGCGCAACCAGGCGTAGGCGTCGTGTATGCGCCCGTCGGCGTAGGCGCCCGGCTGGGCCAGCTGATCGGCCACATCCTTGGGGATGCGGTGGTCCGCCTCGGTCATGACGCTCATCCGGTCGTCCCTTGTGTTCTGGTCGCCGCGCGCACTTGATACGCGCCGACGGCGGCTCGCAAGCATGACCGCACGTCAAGGGAGCTGAGGGCCTTCGATGCTGACCAAGGGTGACGACTATCCGATCCACCAGACGCCGGAGCCGATCGCCTACTCCGGCTCGGACCGGAACTTCTACGACCGCTATTTCTTCAACGGCTATTCGCCGGACGGCTCGGAGTTCGTGGCGGTGGCCTTCGGGGTCTATCCGGCGCTGAACGTCGCCGACGCCCATGTCTCGATCATCCGCGACGGGGTCCAGCGCTGCCTGCACGCCTCGCGCATCCTGGGCATGGAGCGCATGGACCTGATGGTCGGGCCGGTGCGGATCGAGGTGATCGAACCTCTCCAGACACTGAAGGTGACCCTGGAGCGCGCCGAGGGCCTGGCTATCGAACTGACCTTCGAGGGCCGGTCGTTCCCGATCGAGGAGCCGCGCTTCACCCGTCGCAACGGACCCAGGATGTTCATGGACTACACGCGGCTGACGCAGAATGTGCGCGTCAGCGGCTGGACCGAGGTGGACGGCGACCGGCGCGCGACCGGCGCCGGCTGGACCGGCACGCGCGACCGCTCCTGGGGCATCCGGCCGGTGGGCGCTCCGGACACCCAAGCCACGCCGGGCGCGGGACTGGCGGGGTTCTTCTGGCAGTGGACGCCGCTCAATTTCGCCGACACGTCGGTGTTCTTCCACGTCAACGCCGACACCGAGGGCAAGCCCTGGAACACCCGCGCGGTGATCCTGCCGGACGGGGCGGACGCCGACGGCGGCTGGCATTCCGACGCGCCGCGGATGGAGGAGGTGACTCTGAAGCGGGCCACGCGCCACGCGCTCGGCGGCACGCTAAAGATCCCACTGGTCCAGGGCGAGGCCTCGGTGCGCATCGAGCCCAAGGGCGTCTTCCTGATGCGGGGCATTGGCTATGGCGGCGACTGGCGCCACGGGGGCCTGAAGGGCGAGCTGGCGGTGGCCCGCGAGGACATCGACCTGGCCACGGTCGACATGGCCGCGCCGGAAAACTGGCACATCCAGGCGATCTCGACAGCGGTGATGAGCCAGCCTAACGCCCCCGAGCAGCGGGGGGTCGGGGTGTTCGAACAGCTGATCGCGGGACCATATCGGCCGTATGGGCTGGGGTGAGGCCGGCGTCAGCCTGTCGCCCTAGAAGAACCCGCTGAGGAACGCCGCCGCCTCGTCCGAGATGCCGACGATCTTGTTGGTGGCCTGGCGGTAGAATTTGAAATTGAGCTCGGTCCCGGGCTGGCCGTCGGTCCAGTCGGTGAGCGGTCTCAGTTCGTTGCGTCCCAGCGGCCGTCTCGCCAGCGCGGTCCGGGCGATCGAGATGCTCACCCGCGGGGTCTGCCGGGCGACGCCGGGCCGCCGGGCGATGGCGTCGGCGGACAGGACGACGCCGCGCGCGATCATGCCGCGCCCGCCCTCGGTCTCGCTCGCGAACACGAAAACCGTATCGCCGCGGGCAATATGCCTGCCGCCATACATCGTCTTTTGAGCGGTGAATGTGAACGTCATGGCCAACGGATCGGCAACTTCGGCCTTGATCGCGAACGCCATGCTGATCCTCTCCGGCGCAAATCGCTGAAGGTTGGACGGGTCAGGGATGGACCACGAAGGCGACGCCCCGACTGGTGGACGCCTCCCGGACCCTGCAGCCTCAGTGTTTGCCGAACACCTGCATCAGGCGGGCGGCGGCGGGTAGCATCAGGGAGCCCAGCAGGCAGGGAAAGATAAACAGGATCAGCGGCACGGTGAGCTTGGCCGACAGGGCCAGGGCCTTCTCTTCGGCGCGAAGCATCCGCTTGGCGCGCATGTCCTGGGAGAACACCGTGAGCGTGTCGCCCAGGCTGGTGCCCATCTCCTCGGCCTGGCGCAGCATGGTGGCGAGTTGGCGCGCGTCATCGATGCCCAGGCGGTCGGCAAAGGCTGACCAGGCGTCCTTGCGCGACTTGCCGGCCCGCAGTTCGAGCACCAGGAACCGCAGGTGGACCGTCAGGTTCGGATAGCGCCGCGCCAGTTCCTCGGTCACCCGGGTGACGGCGGCGTCCAGGCTGAGCCCCGCCTCGACCGAGGCCACCAGCAGGTCCAGCAGGTCGGGGAAACCGTCGGAGTATTCCCGTTCACGGGTGGTGCGGCGCATCTTCAGCACCTGGTCAGGTCCGAGGATCGCGGCGCCGGCCATCACGCCGGCGATGGCGATGCCGCCCAGGCCGCCCTTGCCGCCGGCGATCAGTGGCAACAGCACGATGACGCCAAGCGTGGCCAGAGCCAGGGCCGCGGCGCGGACGCCGAGATAGATGGTCGGCGCCTCGCGGTTGTAGAAGCCGGCCTGCATCAACCGATTGCGCAGCACCGACAACTGGGCCGGATCGCGCACCGCGGCCTGCTGACCCAGGCGCCGCACCCCTCCGAGCAGCTGGCTTCCAAGACTCGCGCCGGAGCCATGGCGGCCAGCCTGCCCGCCATAGCCGCCCCCGCCGGCGGTCTGCAGCCGGTTGCGGCGAATGGCGCGCAGGCGAAGCTCGGTGGCGGCCATCCAGGCCACCCCGCCGACGCCGGCCAGCACCAGGATCGCGCCGGCGCCGGAGATCAGGGTCTGCAGCTGGGTCGGGTCCATGCGCGGCGCCCCGCCCTAGAGCCGCAGATCGATCATGCGCCGCATGACCATATTGCCGATGAACATCCAGACTCCCAGGATCGCCAGGCCGTACTTGACCACCGGCTCGTGGATCACGTCGCCGTAGAAGTGCGGGGCGGAGATGATGATGAAGCCCATGGCCAGGAAGGGCGCCGAGGTCAGGATCATCGCCGAGGCGCGGCCTTCGGAGGACGCCGCCTTGATCTTCAGGCGCATCTTGTGACGATCGCGCACGGTGGCGGCGTTGAGTTTCAAGAGGCCGGTCAGATTGCCGCCGGCGCGCTCCTGCAGGCGAACCGTGGCGGCGAACAGATCCACGTCGGGGTGCTGGCATCGCTCGGACATCCGCGCGATGGCCTGCTCCATGGTGGCGCCAAAGGCGATCTCGTCGGCGGCCATGCCGAATTCCGAACCGATCGGATCGCTCATCTCGCGCCCGACGAGGTTGATCGCGGTGGGCACCGGGTGGCCGGCCTCGAGGCTGCGGACGATGATCTCCAGGGCCTGCGGCAGCTGGTAGCCGAGCGCCTTGGCGCGCTTGCCGGCCATGGTCTTCAGATAGACGATCGGACCGCCGAGCCCGAACAGAAGGGCGCCGACCACGAACATCAGCGGGACCTTGGTGAGCACCGCGGCGGCCATGCCGCCGACCAGCGCGGCCAGCACCGCATAGAGCACCCACTTCTTCGCGTCATAGGTCACACCCGAGGCGACGATCAGGTCGGAGAGCCAGCGCAGCCGCCCGCCCTTGTCGCCGGCGGCGTTGAGGCCGCGCTGCTTGCGCAGTTCCATGACCAGGGCGGAGACCCCATCGACCTTGTCAGCCACCTTCAGTCGCTTGTTCACGAGGCGCTTCTGGGTGGCGACGGTGAACAGACCGAACGCGGCCTGGCCGGCGGTGAACACCGCAGCGAACACCAGGATCAGGACGATGAGGTGGCTGTCGAACTTCATGATGTGCCCAGCGCGCGCGTCGGATCGAAGTTGGCGGTGTCGTAGCTGATGCCGCGGCGCTGCATCTCCTCGATGCAGCGGGGCCGGAGGCCCGTGGCGCGAAACTCGCCGTGCACCGTGCCGTCCGGGTCGGTGTGGGTGCGGTTGAACACGAAGATATCCTGCATCTGCACCACCTGGCCCTCCATGCCGGTGATCTCGGTGACATGGGTGATCTTCCGCTTGCCGTCCGACAGGCGCATCACCTGAATGATCAGGCCGATGGCCGAGGCGATCTGCTGACGCATGGCGTCGGGGCTGATGGTCAGCCCGCCCATGGCGATCATCTGCTCCAGGCGACCGATCGCCTCGCGCGGGTTGTTGGCGTGGATGGTGGCCATGGAGCCTTCGTGGCCGGTGTTCATGGCCTGCAGCATGTCGAATGCCTCGTCGGCCCGGACCTCGCCAAGGATCACCCGGTCGGGCCGCATGCGAAGCGCATTCTTGACCAGCTCGCGCTGACGGATCTCCCCCTTGCCCTCGATGTTCGGCGGGCGGGTTTCCAGGCGCACCACGTGCGGCTGCTGAAGCTGCAGCTCGGCGGCGTCCTCGATGGTGATCAGCCGCTCGCCGTGACTGATGGCCGCGGACAGGGCGTTCAGCAAGGTGGTCTTGCCCGAACCGGTGCCGCCGGAGATCACCGTCGAGACGCGCGCCTTGACCGCGCCATGGATGAAGTCGGCGACGGCCATGGGCATGGCCTTGAATTCCACCAGGCGTTCTAGGGTCAGCGGCTTCTTGGAGAATTTGCGGATCGAGACGCAGGCGCCATCGATGGCGATCGGCGCGATCGCGGCATTGACCCGGCTGCCGTCGGGCAGGCGGGCATCGACCATCGGCTGGCTCTCATCGATGCGCCGGCCGACACCGGCGACGATGCGGTTGACGATGCGCAGCAGGTGCTCGTTGTCGCGGAAGGTGACGGGCGTGAGCTCGAGTTCGCCGCGCCGCTCCACATAGACCTGGAACGGGCCGTTGATCAGGATGTCATTGATGCTCTCGTCCTTGAGCAGCGGCTCCAGCGGCCCCAGCCCGACCATCTCGTCGAAGATCGAGGCGCCCAGTTCGTTCAGGTCCGCCGTGTTCAGCGCCATGCGCTCGGCGCGGGCGAAGTCGGCCACCAGCCGCAGCACCTCGCGGCGCATGTCCGCCTCGTCCAGCGTGTCCAGCTTGGCGAGATCCAGCTCCTCGATGAGCCGCGCGTGCAGCCGCAGCCGGATGTCCAGCTGCGAGGGCGCCGCCCCCTTGGCGGGGGCCGACGGGCGGGACATCTGCGCCGCGTGGGACGGGGGCGGGGGCTGGGGTTGCGCCGCGGGCGTCGGCGGCCCGGCGGGCGCGGGGTCCGCCGTCCGCGCCGCGCCGGGAAGGCCGAAGCGGCTCATCAGGCCGCCTTCTGGGGCTGGACGACGCGCCTGACGGGCTCTGCGGCAAGCCGCTCGACGAGGGCGTGGACGTCCTTGACGATCTTTGACTTGGGCCGGTGGGTGGCGATGGGACCGCCCAGGTTGACCGATGCCGCCGCGGCCTCCCAGTCAGAACTGATGCCCGCCTCCGCCTTGCGCTGCAACGCCTTCTCGGCTTCGGACATCGATGGCGCGGGACCGAACATGCGCCCGGCCAGGCGGTTGAGCACAATGCGCGGCTTGCGGTCTGAGCCGGGCGCGCGATCGATTTCATCGGACAGCGCGCGGGCGGCGATCAGCGCCGGCACGGTGAGTTCGGAGACCACCAGCACTTCGTCGCAGCCGCCCAGGGCTTCCAGCGTCCAGGCGCGGCGGTGACGCGGCATGTCGATGATCACCCACTCGTAGCTTTCGCAGGCGACCTCCAGAACGCGCAGCACCGCTTCGCGGCTGACCGTATCGAAGGCGGACGGGTCGCGGATTGCGGCCAGCAGGTCGAGTTGCTTGGACACCGGCGTGACGAAAGCCTGCAGCATGGCCGCGTCGATGCGCTCGGCGGACTGGCTGAATTCGGCCAGTTTCATCGTCGGATTTGCGCCAAGGTAGGCGGCCGCCGCGCCGTCGGCGAGATTGAGGTCGATCAGGCAGACCGAGCGGTCCTTGGCGGGCGCCTGCCGTGTGCAGAGCGCGTTGGCGATCTCAATGGCCACCGTGGTGGCTCCCGCGCCGCCGACCGCGCCGGTGATCGCCCAGCAGCGGGCGACCGCGCCATCGGCGGGGGCCGAGACCGGCGTCGTGTCGACCATCAGAGCCGCGATGGCCGAGGCAATGTCGTCATCGGTGTAGGGCGCATCGAGGACGTCGGAGCGTTCCAGGCGCAGGAGGCCGCGGACCACCGCCGTCGGCAGGTGCGCGCCCACCAGCAAGGCCGGCGGGGGCGCCGGGCAGGCCGCCAGCGCCTTGACGATAAGCTCCAGGGTCTGCGGCTCCCAGGCATCTGCGTCGATGACGATCAGCTCGGCGTCGGCGAACCCCAGGGCGCTCAACCGCTCCAGCCCGCCGATTTCCAGATGAGCTCCGGCGAACGGCCCGTCGGCGAGCGCCGAAAGACCCTTGCCGAGCGCCAGAACGCGGCGTCCGGCAAGACCGCCGGCGGGGGTGGGCTGGGAACTCATGGGTACTATTTTCCGGAGACGGGGACTGTCGGGACGATAGCGCCGCGGAGCTGCGGCGGTTTTGGCGACTCGGCCGCGATGGGACCGCGCAGGTCCCGGGTCATCGGCCTATCGAGCGACTCCTTGCCATTGAGCATGAAGTTGGCCGTGCCGGGCTCCGGCGCCGCCAGGGAGGTGGTGGCGGCGGCCTTGGCGAAGTCCCGGGCCGTAACCACGTGCGGTGTGACAATGATCATCAGTTCGGTCTCGTCGCGCTTCCATCGCGCCGAGCGGAAGAGGGTCCCAAGGATCGGGATGGAGCCGAGGACTGGGTATTGGCGCAGGTCGTTGGTGTAGTCGTGGAGAAACAGGCCGCCGATGGCGAGCGAGTCACCGTCGCGGATTTCCACGGTCGTGTCGGCGCGCCGGGTAATCAGGCCAGGCACCTGCACCCCATTGATCTTGATCGCGTTGGTCTGATCGAGCTGGCTGACCTCGGGGGCCACGGCCATGCGGATCAGGCCGTTGTCCTGGACGGTCGGCTGGAAGCCGAGCTTCACGCCGTAGGTGCGGAATTCGATGGTTATGCCGTTGATGCCCTGCGGCACGGGATAGGGAAATTCGCCGCCGGCCAGGAAGCTGGCCTTGCCACCGGACACCGCCACCAGGGTGGGCCGCGCCAGGGTCCGGACGATGCCCTTCTCCTCCAGCGCCTGAAGCCTCAGATCGACCCCATTGGGGCCGGCATGGGTTGCAAAGCCGAGGACCCCGTTGGCGGGCGTGTTGCCGATCAGGCCGCTGCCGAAATTCATCGTCGTGTTGCCGCTGGTGATGGCGCCGGAGAAGCCGATGTCCTGCAAGGCCGAGCGGGTGGCCTCCATCACCCGGACTTCCAGAACGACCTCCTGCGAGGCGCTGACGATCAGGGCCGAGGTCGCCGCGTCAGGGGCGAAGCGGTCGGCGAGGGCCTTGGCGCGGGCTGCGACGCTGGCCGTCGAGACCGTGCCAGTGAGCAGCAGGCCTTCGCCCAGCGTCTGGACGCGGACATCCTCGCCGGGCAGCGCCGTCTTCAGGTCGTTCTGCAGGGCGCTCGCATCGTAGCCCACCCGCACATCGATGACCTCGATCAGCCGCCCGGCCGGTCCATAGACCAGCAGATTGGTCGATCCGGGCTCGATGCCGCGGACATAGAAACTGCGGTCAGTGGTGGCGACCACCTCGGCGATGTCCGGCTGGGCGACGATGATCTTGCTCGCCGGCTCGTTGAGCCGGAACGAAAGGGACTTGTCCCGCGGCACCGAGATCACCCGTGAGGCGGCCGCTTCGGTGAGCATGGGGTCAGCGCGGGCCGGCCCCGGTGTGGCGACACCGCCAAGCAACGCGACAGAGGTGCAGAGCGCGAGGGTCAGGCTACGCGGCATTGTCAGGCGCTCCAGAACGGTCACGACGGCTTACCCGCGGCGGTGACCGCGCCAGCTCTTTCGGTCGCCGGCGCCGCGGCCGCGGCGATCGCGGCGGCAGGCTTGGCCGAAGCGGATTTACCCTGGCTGCCGCGACCTTGGCTTTCGACGATCAGGATCAGGTTGGGCGTGGGCTGCGGGACGCCGGGGGCGCCGCGGCGATGTCGGGCGCCGGACGCACGGCCGCCGCCGCCGCCGAAGGCGCCTGCGCGCATGGGGCTGGTTTGCGCCAGATCGGTCGAGCCGGTCCTGCGCAGCGCAAGCGAGAGCTTGCCGAGATCGCCCGCGACGGCGAGCTTCTCGGCGTCCGCCACGCTGACTTCGAGCGTGGCGGTGGAAGGGGTCGCGGGCTTGTTGGAGGTGAGGTCGGCATTGAGGTCGACGCCGAGGACGCGGATGTTCTGCGTCACGACCTCGGAGACATAGGTGCGGATGTTTCCGTCGGGCGTCAGGTCGCGCATCAGCACCACATCGACCCGGTCGCCGGGCAGGGCGTGGCCGCCGACGCCGGTCACGTCGGAAACCTTGATCGTGTAGGCGCGAAACCCGTCGCCGATCTCGGCGGCCACGGAGGCGCGCGCGCCTGGCCCGGAGAGCTTGGCTGGCAGCAGCGGCTCGCGCGCGGCGATTGCGGTCAGGACAACTGGCGCGCCGCCGCCATCCTTCGACAGCACCTGTCCCAGGGTCGAGAAGGCGCCTTCCGGCACGGCGTTCGACGGCAGTTTCAGGACCACCAGCTTGCTGGCGTCCAGCCGGTCGCCAAACTTCAGCGCCGCCTTGGCCACCACCACTGGCACGCCGACGATGGGCGGCGCAGCCGTGGCCTTTGCCGCCGCGGCGTTCGGCAGCATCGCCTTGGCGACGAGGAGCGCCGCCAGGCCCAGCACCGCGGACGCTCCGAGGCTGACGATCGTGACGACGCGCATGGGCTCAACCGTTCGAAAAAACCGTTGTAGATTGTGAACTTAGGCAACGGACACTTGCGACATTGCCAACAAACAGGGTGAATTCTTCGTCAACCCTGTCGCGGGTCCAGGCCCGCCGCCGCCCGCATGGGCTGCGGAAAGTGCTTGGCTCCGGCCCCGCGTCCCGGTCATCTGGCGCCTGCGATCTCGGAGGGAACGATCATGCGGATGCGCCGGCTGGGAAGCTCGGGCCTGAAGGTCAGCGAGGTCGGGCTGGGCTGCAACAATTTCGGCATGCGGATCGACCAGAAGGCCACGCAAGGCGTCGTCGATGCCGCGCTGGACGCCGGGATCACCTTCTTCGACACCGCCGACGTCTACGGCGGGACCAAGTCCGAGGAATTCCTCGGCAAGGCGCTGGGCAAGCGGCGCGGCGACATCGTGCTGGCCACCAAGTTCGGCAATCGGATCGGTGAGGATCCGCGGCGCATGGGCGGTTCGCGGCGCTGGATCCTGCGCGCGGTGGAAGACAGCCTGACCCGCCTGGGGACCGACTGGATCGATCTCTATCAATTCCACCAGCCCGACGCCGACACCCCCGTCGACGAGACCCTGCGCGCGCTCGACGACCTGGTGACGCAAGGCAAGGTCCGCTACATCGGCAACTCCAACTTCACGGGCTGGCAGATCGCCGACGCGGACTGGACGGCGGCGGGCGGGACGCGGTTCGTCTCGGCGCAGAACCTCTATTCCCTGCTGGAGCGCAAGGTTGAGCACGAGGTGCTGCCGGCGGCCGAGCACTTCGGCCTGGGCTTCCTGCCGTTCTTCCCGCTGGCCTCGGGCCTGCTCAGCGGCAAGTACCGGCGCGGCGAGCCGCCGCCCAACGACAGCCGCCTGGCCGCCTGGGGCTCGCGCGGGGCGGCCGCGCTCAGCGACAGGAACTTTGACAAGGTCGAGAAACTCACCGGCTGGGCGCGGGAGCGCGGCCACACGATCCTGGAGCTGGCTTTCGCCTGGCTGCTCGGTCACCCGGCGGTGTCCTCGGTGATCGCCGGAGCCACCACCGCCGAACAGGTCCGGACCAATGCGGCGACGGCCGCCTGGGCCCTGACGCCGGAAGAGGTTAAAGAGGTCGGGGACCTGGTCGCCTGAAATGTACGATCTGTTGAAGGGCCTGCGGGTCGTGGAGGGCTCGGCGTTCGTCGCCGCGCCGACCTGCGGGCTCTATCTCGCCCAGATGGGCGCCGAGGTGATCCGTTTCGACGCGATCGGGGGAGGTCCCGACTTCCGCCGCTGGCCGCTCGCGCCGGACGGCTCGAGCCTCTATTGGGAAGGCCTGAACAAGGGCAAGAAGTCGATCGCCTTGAACCTGTCGGCCCCGGCCGGCCGCGAGATCGCCCAGCGTCTGGCGACCGCGCCTGGCCAGGACGCCGGCCTCTTCGTCACCAACTTCCCGGTGGAGGGGTTCCTCTCCTACGCGGTGCTGGAAAAGCTTCGCGCCGACCTGATCTGCGTCCGCGTCATGGGGTGGGCCGACGGCTCGCAGGGGATGGACTATACGATCAACTCCGCGCTCGGCCTACCGCAGATGACCGGCCCTGCGGACGACGCGCGCCCGGTGAACCATGTGCTGGCCGCCTGGGACCTGCTCACCGGCGCCTATTGCGCCTTCGGCCTGGTCTCAGCGCTGCTGGCGCGGATGCGGACGGGTCAGGGACGCGAGATCCGGGCGCCCCTGTCGGATATCGGCGCGGCGACCATGGCCAATCTGGGATTCACCGCCGAGACCCTGCTCGCGGGCCATCAGCGGCCGCGGATGGGCAACGACATCTTCGGCGCCTTCGGCCGCGACTTCACCACCCGCGACGGCCAGACCCTGATGCTGCTGGCGATCACCCCCAAGCAATGGTCCAAGGCGCTCGAGGTCCTGGGGTTGGCGGCGCGGGTCGCCGGGCTGGAGGCCGAACTCGGTGTCTCCTTCGCAGTCGACGAGGGTTTGCGCTTCACCCATCGGTCGCGGCTCTATCCGCTGTTCGAACGGGCCTTCGCAGATCGCACCGCCGCCGAACTGGGGCCCGCCTTCGACGCCGGCGGGGTCACCTGGGGCGCCTATCAACCGCTCGAAAAGGCGCTGGAGGATCCCAGGCTCTACAAGGACAATCCGCTGTTCGAGACCGTCGCTCACCCCAGCGGCCTGAGCTACCCCGCGCCCGGGGCCATGGCGACGATCCCGCAGGACGCCCGCGGGGACGTCCGCCCCGCCCCGCGGCTTGGCCAGCACACCGACGAGGTGCTGGCCGATGTGCTGGGGATGTCCGGCGCCGAGATCGGGCAGCTCCACGATGCTGGTGTGGTGGCGGGCCAGGACGGATAGGCAGGCGCCCCAACCTCCTGCTCCCACCGCCTTCGGCGAGCGGCCGGATTCACAAATCTCTGCGCCTTCCAAACCCTCCGCGCCTCGCCCCGGGGCCTTGGGTGACGCCCAGCAACAGGGGCGACGATCCCGGAGCGGCATCCCAGACCCCTGCGGCGGACTGGGGCGGCGCCCGTCACGCGAGGACGGCGCCCCGCCTTTTCCCTCAGCGGCAAGCGCACCCGTTCAATTCCCTCCCTCCAGCAGACGTCGCGCGATGACCTGGGCCTGAATCTCGCCGGCGCCTTCGAAGATGTTGAGGATGCGGGCGTCGGCCAGCAGGCGGCTGATCGGCTGTTCCATCGCGAAGCCCGTGCCGCCATGAATCTGCACGGCGTTGTCGGCGCAAGCCCAGGCGATACGCGCGGCGACCAGCTTGGCCATCCCCGCCTCCAGGTCGCAGCGGCGTCCCTGGTCCTTGGCGGTCGCGGCGAACCAGGCCAGGCGCCGCGCGCCGAGCAGTTCGGCGGCCATCATCGCCAGCTTGTTGGCCACCCGCGGGAAGGCCGCCAGCGGTTCGCCGAACTGGCGGCGCGAAAGCGCATAGTCCAGCGCCAGGTCCAGCGCGTTCTGGCCGACGCCGATGGCCCGGGCGGCGGTCTGGATGCGGGCGCTCTCGAAGGTCGCCATCAGCTGGGCGAAGCCCTGGCCCGCCTGTCCGCCGAGCAGATTGGCGTGGGCGACCTCGAACCCGTCGAAGGCGATCTCGTATTCCTTCATCCCGCGATAGCCGATCACCCCGATCTCGCCGCCGCTCATGCCGGGCGCGGGGAAGGGATCGCCTGAGATCCCGCGCGGCTTTTCGGCCAGGAACATCGACAGGCCCCGGTGGTCCGTCGACGCCGGATCGGTGCGCACCAGCAAGGTCATCAGGTCGGCGCGGGCGGCGTGGGTGATCCAGGTCTTGGCGCCGGTGATCCGCCAGACATCGCCATCGCGCACCGCGCGCGTGGTCAGCGAGCCCAGATCCGACCCGGCCTGCGGCTCGGTAAAGACGGCGGTGGGGATGATCGCGCCGCAGGTCACGCCCGCAAGCAGGCGAGCCTGCTGATCCGCCGTCCCGTGCGCCAGCAGGAGCTCGGCGGCGATCTCCGAGCGGGTGCCCAGCGAGCCGGTCCCGATATAGCCCCGCGACAGGGCCTCTGTGACCACGCACATGGCCACCTTGCCAAGACCCGCGCCGCCCCATTCTTCCGGCGCGGTCAGGCCAAAGACGCCCAGCGCCCCCATCTCCTCCAGCAGGCTGAGCGGGATCAGCTCGTCGCGCATGTGCCAGCCGTGAGCGAAGGGCGCGATCTTTTCGGCGGCGAAGGCGTCAAACTGGTCGCGGATCGCCTCGAGGGTCTCGTCCAGGCCACTGGCCTCCAGCGAAGGATGGCCCCGCGCAAGGTCGAGCAGCTCGACGATCCGCGACTTCACCGCCTGGGTCGCGCCGGCCGCCAGGCGACCCACGACGGGCCCCATCGGCAGCGACGAAACGCCCAGGTCCCACGTCCGGAAGGTTTCGCCCTGGTTCATGGGAATGCCGCCCAGCACCTGGCTGGCGTATTCGTAGGCCAGCAGCTGAGCCGCGAGCGCGTCGGCCTCGCCGAAACGCCCCTGCGCGGTCAGCGCCCGCGCCCAGAGCGCGGTCTGGCGAAGGGTCTCGGCATAGGCGGCCATCCACGCCAGGCCATGGGCGCCGTGCTGTTCGGCGTCCAGCAGCGCGCGGTCGGTCCGACCGTCGCGCGTCGTGCGGCCGGCCACCGCCACCTGGAGTTTGCTGACAAGCGCCTGCGCGCGGCTCGCCGCGAGATCCAGGAGTTCGAGGAGGTCTGGAAGGATCAGGCTCATCGCGCACACTATAGGGGAAGCTTGCTTTGCGTAGCGTCAGGCGGTTCTGCTGGGACCCAGAAAAAGAGAGGCGTTCCCCATGCTCGTCGTCCACCATCTCAACGATTCGCGCTCACAGCGCATCCTGTGGCTGCTCGAGGAGCTGGGCGCGCCCTATGAGATCAAGTTCTACAAGCGTGACGCCACGACCCGGCTGGCGCCGCCGGAACTGAAGGACGTGCATCCGCTCGGCAAGTCGCCGGTGATCACCGACGGCGCGGAGACGATCGCCGAATCCGGGGCCATCATCGACTATATTGTGCGCAAATATGGCGCCGGCCGGCTGGCGCGGACGCCCGGCGCGGCGGACTTCGAGAAGTACAACGAGTGGCTGCACTATGCCGAGGGCTCGGCCATGCTGCCGCTGATGCTGAACATGTACGTCATGCGTCTGGCCGAAGCCGGCGCACCCCTGCACCCGCGTATCGCCGACGAGATGGCCAACCACCTGGGCTATGTGAACGCCTCGCTGGAAGGCCGCGACTGGCTGATGGGCAAGGACATCACCGGCGCCGACGTGCAGATGAGCTTCGTCGGCGAGGTCTGCAACGCCTTCGGGCAGGGCGACCGCTATCCGAACATCAAGGCCTGGGTGGACCGTTTCCAGAACCGCCCGGCCTATCGCACGGCGCTGGAAAAAGGCGGACCCTACAACATGGGCCCGAAGACCTGACCCGCGACCTGGAACGCTCTGGGCTGACGGATGTAACCTTGAAACGAGGATGGGCGAGATGAGCGAGACCCTGGCCAAGCCGGTGGCGGATCAGACGGCGGAGGTGCTCTACGAGGCGGCCGACGGGGTCGCCACGATCACGCTCAACCGGCCCGAGCGGATGAACGCGATCTCCGGGCCGATGCTGGCCAGCCTCAGCGAGTACCTGCTGGAGGCCAATGCCGACAGCAAGGTCCGCGTGGTGATCCTGACCGGGGCGGGCCGCGCCTTCTGTGTCGGTCTCGACCTGGTGGACGCGACGCAGGGTTCCGGCATCGGGTCGGACCGGCAGGCCCAGGCGGTTTCGGTGAACCTGGACCTTCGCAACACGCCGCCGACGATCCTGTTCGGCATGGACAAGCCGACGATCTGCGCGCTGAACGGCGCCGCCGCCGGCTATGGCCTGGACACCGCGCTGGGCTGCGACATCCGCATCATGGGCGAGAGCTCCAAGCTGGCCGCGGCCTTCGTGCGGCGCGGCGTGGTGCCGGAAAGCGGGGGGACCTGGCTGCTGCCCAGGCTGGTGGGCTGGTCGAAGGCCGCCGAGCTGATCTTCACCGGCCGCACGCTGTCCGCCGCCGAAAGCCTGGCGCTGGGCCTGGCCAACGAGGTGGTCGCCGACGCCGAGCTGCTGACCCGCGCCCGCGCCGTCGCCGCGGAGATCGCCGGCAACGCGCCGCTGGCGGTGCAGTCGGCCAAGCGACTCATGCGCATGGGCCTGGAGGAGACGTTCAACGACCACGTCCACCACGTCTATCTGCAGTTCCTGCAGCTGGTCCGCACCCAGGACTTCCGCGAAGGCATGACCTCGTTCCTGGAAAAGCGCCCGGCGGACTTCCACGGCCGCTGAGCCGCCCCACCCGACCGGCGGGATCACTCCGCCAACAGGGCCTGGGCGATCCTCTCCCGGGTCATCGGCAGGTCGCGGATACGCGCGCCGAGCGCATGGGCGACGGCGTTGCCAATGGCGGCCATCACCGGACCCTGGCTGACCTCGCCGAGGCCGACGGGCCTGGGATCGCGGATGTTCAGCAGTTCGATCTCCACCGGCGGAATCTCGCTGAACCGCAGGATCGGATAGTCGCCCCAGGTCACCGACGCGACCCCGGCCCCCCCCAGCTTCACCTGCTCCTTGAGCGTCCAGCTGGCGGCCATGATCATGCCGCCCTCGATCTGGTTCTTCGCTCCGTCCGGATTGATGATCAGCCCGCCGTCGCAGGCGCACCAGAGCCGCTTCAGCCTGACCTCGGTGTCGACCTCGACCTCGGCCGCGCAGGCCACCATCGCGCCGCGGCCACGGTGGCGGTCGTAGGCCAGGCCCAGGCCGCGACCGGTCGCAGCCTCCCAGCGCCCGGCCCAGCCGCACATCTCCGCCAGCCTCGTCAGCACCGCGCGGCCGCGCGGGTCGCTCAGCATGGCCAGGCGATAGGCGAGCGGGTCCTGACCCACGGCCTCGGCGAGTTCGTCGATGAAGCTTTCGGCGGCGAAGGTGTTGGCCGCCCCGCCCAGGCTGCGCAGCGAGGACGAGCGGATCGGCGTCTCGATGACGTGCTCCAGCGTCCGTGTCGCCGCGATGTCGTAGGAGGGCGTGGCGTTGAGCAGGCCCCCGGAGAAGCGCGAACCATCGGGCATCAGCCGCTGCGGCGGCTTGGGCGGCGCCACGTAGCCGGGGAGCGCGCTCTCGGCCACCGCCGTCCCGCGGGCGCCGGTGTGCGGCGTATTCCAGATCTCGGCGGTGTAGTCGACCAGCCGGCCCGAGGCATCGAGCTCGGCGGAGAGCTCCATCAGCATCGCCGTGCCGACGGGGGCGTGGCCGAATTCGTCCTCGCGTCGCCACTGCACGCGGATCGGTGCGCCGGGGCGGCGGATGGCGATCAGCGCGGCGTCGATCGGCGGGTCGTCGGCGCCGTTGTGGCCGTAGCAGCCCGGCCCCTGGCCGTGGATCACCTTGATGACCTCAGGGGCCAGGCCGGTGATCCGGGCCGCCAGCGCGCGCATCGGATAGACGCCCTGATTGTGGGTCCAGAGCGTCAGCTGGCCGTCCTGAAATTGGGCCAGGCCCGCCGAGGGGCCGAGCGAGCCGTGGCTGAGGAAGGGCTTGCCATAGGCCGCGGTGATCCGCCTGCGATTAGACGGCCCGGCGGGCGGTGCGCCGGCGGCGAAGTCCTCGCATGGAAGGGCCTTGAGCGCGGCGGGCTCGCTGAGCGCGGGGTCCAGGGCGCGGACGCCCTCCCAGCGCGCGGCGCCTTCGGCGGCGGCATGGGCGCGGGCGGCCTCGGCCTCGGTCCCGCAGATCAGGGCCACGAAGTCCTGGTCGATCAGGATGTCGACGTCGGTGACAGCCCGGCGGATGGCGGCCTCGTCGAGGCTCTTAAGTCTCGCCTGCGGACTGGGCTGGCGCAGCACGCGGGCGTGGCGCAGCCCCGGCAGCCTCAGGTCGTGCAGAAAGGCCTCGCCGAACAGCTTGGGCGGCAGGTCCAGGCGGGGCTCGCTTTGGCCGACGACGCGAAGACGGTCCGACGTCTTCGGCGCAGCCTCCCCGGTGGGCGCCCGGGCGAGGTCGACCTCGCCGGCCAGGCTCCAATAGTCCAGGCCGCTCGCCTGGCCGCCCTTGAGGAACGCGCCGTCGCGAATATCCAGCTCGGCGGCGTCGCAGCCCAGCCTGCCGGCCGCGGCGGCGGTGAACAGCGCGCGCACCTCGGCGCAGGCCGCGCGGAGGGCCGGGCCGGAAAACTCGATCGACATCGACCCCACGGTCAGCCCTTCGTCGGGAATGTCGCCGGTCGCCGCGGGCACGACGCGCAGCCTGGCGAAGGGCGCGTCCAGTTCGTCGGCGGCGATCTGGGCCAGGGCGGTGGCGATCCCCTGGCCGTACTCCATGCGCCCGAAGGCGACGCGTACGCGGCCATCGGGATCGAAGCTGACCCACCGGTCAAGGCGCGGATTGGCGGCGAGCATGGCGGGAATCATGCGGACGCTCCTTCGCGCATCCGCCGCGCGGCCAGGGCCACCGCCTCGAGGATGCGGTTGTGCACCCCGCAGCGGCAGAGATGCCAGTCGAGCGCCTGGGCGATTTCGCCGCGGCTCGGATCGGGGTTGCGGTCCAGCAGCGCCTTGGCGCCCACGAGGATGCCGGAGAGGCAGTAGCCGCATTGGCCGGCCTGCAGCTCGAGGAAGGCGGCCTGCAGGGGGTGGGGACGCTCCGGTGTCCCGAGGCCCTCGGAGGTCAGCACCGCCTTACCGGCGGCGGCGGCGATCTCCAGTGCGCAGGCGGCCTTCTCCTCGCCATCGACCAGCACAGCGCAGCTTCCGCATTGGGCCATGCCGCAGCCGAACCGTGCGCCGCTGACGCCGAGCGGGCCGCGCAGCGCGTCGAGCAGGCTGTCGGTCTCCTCAGCCTCAAGACTGACCGCGCGGCCGTTCAGGATGAGTTCGATCTGGCGTCGCACAGGCTGCCTCCGGGGAAGTCGCCACTAAAGGCTGACGCGCGCCAAGCTGGCAACCATGCGCCTGGCGACCCCGGAGCCCGCGCTTGACCCATTGCGGGTGTTATACAATAACACGTTTCCCCCCGGTCGCCGAAAGCCCGCCTTGACTGAGACCGCCCCCGTGCCCGAAGCGCTCGACGCCTATCGCAGCAGCCAGGCCTACCTGGGCGCGTTTCTGGGCGCGGACCATCGCCGTAACGAGCGGCGAACCTGGCTGGTGACGGCGGTCTGCGCGATCACCCTGGCGGCGCAGGTCGCCGGCGGCCTGCTGTTCAGATCCATGGCGCTGACCGCGGCGGGGCTGCACATGGCCGCCCATGTGGCGGCGCTGCTGGTGGCGGCCGGCGCCTATAGGCTGGCGCGGCGCTACGCGGGCAGTCCGCGGTTCACCTGGGGCGCCGGCAAGCTGGGCGATCTGGCTGGGTTCGCCAACGCGGTGGTGCTGGGCCTCACCGCCATTCTGATCGCAGTCGAGAGCGGGCGGCGGCTGCTCCAGCCGCAGGCAGTGGACTATGCCTCGGCCTTGCCCCTGGCTGGCGCAGGCCTGGTCGTGACGCTGGTCTGCGTCTGGCTCCTGCGGCCCGACCGGCGCGCAGCGCAGGACCTCAACCTGTCGGCGGCGCACCTACATCTCACCGCCGACGCCGCGGTCGGCGTGCTGACCATCGCGGGCCTGTTGGCGGGATGGCGTCTGGGCTGGTCCTGGGCCGATTCGATCGCGGGCCTGGCGGGCGCCGCGCTCGTGGCGCAATTTGCTGTCAGTCTGATCCGCAGGACCGCCGCCACCTTGCTCGACATGAACCCCTCACCAGATCTTACCGCCGAAATTCGCGCCCGCCTGCAGGCCGGGGGCGAACGCGTGCTGGATCTGCACGTCTGGCGCCTTGGCCCTGGACATCACGCCGCCGTGGCGGTGGTCAGCGCCGAGCCCGCGCCTTCGACGGAGGCCCTGCACGCGCGGCTGAACGGGCTGGAGGGCCTCAGTCACGTCACCGTCGAGGCGCGCGGCGGCGGGGTGCGGCCATGATGGCGCGCAGCGGGATCGTGGCGCTGGCCCTGGCCGGTCTGGCGCTCGGCGGGCTGGGCGCCTGGGCGGGGGTCAGCCGGCTGACGACGCAGAAGGTCGCCTATGTCGCGGGCCCGGCGCCGTCGCGTCCGGTGCGGACAGGTCCGCCAGCGCCTGCCGAATTCCAGGATGAACTTGAACGGCTCGCGCACGCCTACGGCGACCCGATGGGGATCGCGGTCACCGACCTCAGCGCGGGCTGGACGGCGGCTGTGGCCGGCGAGGACCGCTTTCCCCAGCAGAGCGTCTCCAAGCTCTGGGTGGCCTTGGCCGTGCTCCAGGCGGTGGACGAGGGGCGTCTGTCGCTGGACCGCACGGTGACGATGGGACCGCAGGATCGCTCGGTCTTCTATCAGCCGCTGACCCGCCGCATCCGCGGCGAGCGCGGGACACTCGACATCACCATTGCCGACCTGCTGCGCCACGCCTTGATCGAAAGTGACAACGCCGCCAATGATCGGCTGATCCGCGAGGTCGGAGGTCCCGGCGCGGTGACCCGGACGATCCTCGCCAAGCGTTTGACCGGCCTGTCGCTGGGCGGCACCGAGCGCGACGTCCAGACTCGCACCGCCGGACTGACCTGGAAGCCGGAATATGGCGCGACCTGGCTCTTCAAGCAGGCCCGCGCACAATTGCCCGATGCGGTGCGCGACCAGGCGCTGGCTGGCTATCTCGCCGATCCGCCGGACGGGGCGACACCCATCGGGATCGTCACGGCGCTGCGCGCGCTCAGCGACGGAAAATTGCTCAGCAAGGCCTCCACGGACTTCATGCTGGAGCTGATGGGTGAGGCGCGCACCGGAGCGATGCGCCTTCGCGGCGGTCTGGCCCCTGGCTGGGCGCTGGCTCACAAGACCGGCACCGGGCCAGACTGGCGTGGCGCCTCGGTGGGCATCAACGACGTGGGCCTGCTGACCGCGCCGGACGGCCACGTCTATGCGGTGGCGGTGCTGATCCGCCAGACCACACGGCCGGCGTCGGCCCGCCACGCCCTGATGCGAAATGTCACCCGAGCGGTGGCCGCCCAGTGGCAGACCGGCGGGTTCAGCGCCCAGACACAGACCGCGAACTAGTGTCCTTCCCGCTCAGGCTGGCTCAACCTGGGTGGAGGAGAAGGGCTCCAGATATAAGCGATGGCCCTGTTCTTTCCCGGCTGACTTGATCCAAGCCAGCCGGGAAAGAACAGCGTCTGGCGGCCCTTGCCGCCGCCGCGACGCTATTTCGGCAAACCCTTCACGAGCTTCAGCCGGATCGGCGTCCCGACGAAGTCCCTGGAGGTCAGCCCGACCTCCGGATCGGCGGGCAGGACCTGGCAGAAGCTGAACGGCATGGCCGGGCTGGTCTGCTTGAGGCAGACCTTCTCACCCCGCATCGACCACTTGCCGGCCAGCGGGTTGCCGCGCCGACTGCGGCCGGTCCAGCTTCCATCGGGCTTCAGCCAGATCTTCTGGGAGCGCCCGTCAGGATAGATCGACATCACTGTATTGCCGAAGGTGGAGGCGATACCGGCAGGCGGTTCGGCCAGGGCGGGCGGGGCGGCGCAGGCCATGGCAGCCGCGGCGATCAGCAAGATCTTCATAGGCATGGCGGATCCAAAACTAGGAGGAGGAGCGACAAGGCGCCACCTTGCCGGCGCGCGAGGTGAACCGCGCCTGAAGGGGCTATTGCGGCAGGGCGGCCACCGGTGTCAGGCCGTGCTCGACGCGGGCGTCGACGCCCGACCAGGCATGCACCTGATGGCAGACCGGACAGCGGAACGACCGCGTCTCCACCATCGTCGTGAGCTCAAAGTCCTGGCTACGGTGGCCTGTGGGAACGTCCTGACCTGAGGTCGGGCAGCTGATGATGATCCTGGGCATACGAGTCCAACGGATTCAGGCAGATATGGTTGCCTGTTTCCCCTATGATGGGGGCTGGAACCCGCCAAATTCACGCTCCAGAAGCTCGGCGAAAGCCAGCGTCGTGCGGTCCTCCAGGTAAGGCCCGACAATCTGCACGCCGATCGGCAGGCCGGCGAGCGTCCGCCCGATGGGGACAGCCGTGGCCGGCAGGTTGGCCAGCGTCGCCAGACCCGGCCAGGCCAGCTGGGCGAAATAGGGCGTCGGCTTGCCGTCGATCTCCAGAGTCCGCCGGTTTCGGTCCGGTTCGTCGGTGTGCAGAAACGCCACCTGCCCGAAGGCCGGCGCTACGACCACGTCGAAGGTTTCGAACAGCCCGCGCCACTGCCGTCGCACCGCCACCTGGGCGTCCAGCAGGGCCATCCACTCATGGGCGGTGACGGTGCTTGGTTCTGGCCCGCCACGCGACATTGCGACGCCGAGCAGGGCCCCATAGGTCGCCTGCGCCGCGGCAAGATCTGGGAGGAGATTGCTCTCGCGGTCCACCCGGGCGCCCAGGGCCTCCAGGCGACCGCCCAGGGTCGCGAGGGCGGCACAGATCTCAGCGTCCACACTCGCCGAAGGGTGCCGGTCGATGATCAGGATCCGGAAGTCGCTGAGCCCGGCATGGCGCGCCCCGGGAAGGTCTAGACGATAGGCCATCGACAACGGGAAATCCGGGCCGGCGACAACGTCCAGCGCCAGCGTCAGGTCGCGCGCGGTGCGCGCCAGCGGACCCACCACGGCCAGCGGAAGGCCCCCGCCGCCCTGCGTCCCCGGCGGCTGGTGTCCGCGCACCGGGATCAGGTCAAAGGACGGCTTGTGGCCATAGACCCCGCAGAAGGCGGCGGGCACGCGGATCGAGCCGCCGATGTCGGACCCGAACTCCAGCGGGACCATGCCGGCCGCCAGCGCGGCCGCGCCGCCGCCGGACGAGCCGCCCGGCGTCCGCGTCAGGTCGTAGGGATTGCTGGTTCGCCCATAGACCGGATTGGCGCTCTGCCAGTCGGCGAGGAAGGGCGGGATATTGGTCTTGCCGAGGATCACCGCCCCTGCCGCCTTCAGGCGCCCGACGGCGACGCTGTCCTCCGGTGCGCGGAACTCCCTGAAAGGCTCGAAGCCCCAGGTGGTCGGCAGGCCCTGCACATTGTGCGATTCCTTGACGGTCATCGGCAGGCCAAGCAGCGGCCGGCGCTCGCCCCGCGCCAGGGCCACATCCGCGTCGCGAGCCGTCTGGCGCGCCCGGTCGAAATCGCGAACCACCACCGCGTTGATGGCGGTATCGCGCGCCTCGATGCGAGCGATGGCGGCGTCGGCCAGCTCCAGGGCGCTCACGCGGCGGGCGGCGAGGGCCGCGACCAGATCGGTCGCCGAGGCGTCCGGGATGTCGCGGCTCAGGGTCTCGGACATGGCGAAAATCTCCTTCGCGCCGATCCGAACATCGCCGGCCGGCGAAGTCCAGGACCGCGATTGCTCCGCACCCCACTCAGAAAACCTATCGATCTGGTCGCGATTAATTGACTGCGACCGCACTCCACCTGTGATTATGGTTCAGGACAGCCAGGGACCAAGACCCATGTTCATTCGCGCGCCCGAAGCCCACTCGCGCTCGATCATCAAGGCGATCAGCTGGCGTATCCTCGGCAGCATCGACACCTTCGTGATCAGTTATTTCGTCACCGGCAAGCTGGTCTTCGCGCTGTCGATCGCCTCGGTGGAGACGGTGACCAAGATCATCCTTTTCTATGGGCACGAACGCGCCTGGGCCGCGGTGCCCTGGGGTCGCGCGGACACGGTCGTCGCCCAGCCCGCGCCCACGGCCGTCCCCGAGCGGGTCGCCTGAGCGCGCCACACCCCTTAGACCACCTGGCCGGCGGCCTGGGTGTGGTGAGCGCTATCCACCGCCCAGATTTTCTCGATGTTGTAGAAGGTTCGCACCTCGGGCCGGAACAGGTGGACGATCACGTCGCCGGTGTCGATCAGCACCCAGTCGCAGTGCGGCAGGCCCTCGACCCGGGCGCGGCCATAGCCCTCGTCCTTCAGCGCCCGCAGCAGGTGGTCGGCCATGGCGCCGACATGGCGATGCGAGCGGCCTGACGCCACCACCAAGCCGTCGGCGACGGCGGACTTGCCTTTCAGATCGATGAAAACCACGTCCTGCGCCTTGTCGTCGTCCAGGCGGGCCAGAATCAACTGTTCCAGGGCGGCGATACGGGCCCCGGGATCCTTTGGGGCAGCTTGGGAAGGCGTGGTGACTTCCTGCGCACTTGGCGCAACTTTACGGTTCAGCGCGGTGCTCCTTTGATGTCCTCGCCAGGAGACCCTAGCACGCAAAGGCACGTCGGTCAGCCGATCATCGGGGGGCAGTCATCGGCAGGTCTGAGCGGCCTGGCGCGCCCTCAGCGCCGTCGAGGACTGGAAATTGAAGCGGCCGAACAGGAAGGTCCAGGCCGGTGGGCGGGCGTCGGCAAGGGTCAGTGCGCTCCTGGACGTGCGCCGGGAACGCGCGAAGCGGAGCGCGGCGGGCGAAAAGCGGCTCCTTAGCGAGATCCACGGCCGCGAGACCACGGCCACGGGAACCTCGCGCATGATCTGGGTCCAGCCGCGCCAGCGGTGGAAACCGGCAAGGCTGTCGGCGCCCATGATCCAGACGAACTTCACCCCGGGAAACCGGCGCTTCAGGGCGCGCACGGTATCGATGGTGTAGGCGCTGCCGAGCCGTGTCTCGGCGTCGGAAACGATCATCCCGGGGCCTGTCGCCAGGGCGCGCGCGCCCGACATCCGCGCCTCCAGGCTCTGCGTCTCGTGGGCGGACTTCAGCGGGTTCTGCGGCGAGACCAGCCAGATCACCCGATCGAGCCGCAGGCGCCGCCGCGCCGTCTCGGCGACATGGGCGTGGCCCTCGTGGGCCGGGTTGAACGAGCCGCCGTAGAGGCCCACGCGCAGTCCGGGCGTCAGATGGAATCCGAGCCGCAGCGCGGCTGGACGTCCCCCGTCAGGGACGCGTCTGGCCGGTCCCGCGGACCACATATTTGTAGGTCGTCAGCTGTTCCGCGCCGACCGGCCCGCGGGCGTGCAGGCGGTCGGTGGCGATGCCGATCTCGGCGCCGAAGCCGAATTCCGCCCCGTCGGCGTACTGGGTGGAGGCGTTGATCAGGACGATGGCGGAATCCACCAGCGTCGCGAAGCGTTCGGCGGCGACCAGATCCTCGGCGACGATGGCGTCGGTGTGCGCCGACCCATAGGCGGCGATGTGGGCCGCGGCGCCGTCGACCCCGTCGACCACGGCGACGCTGAGGATCGGGGCCAGATATTCGGTGCGCCAGTCGTCCTCGGTGGCCTCGGCCATGCCAGGGACCAGGGACCGGGCCCGCGCATCGCCGCGCAGTTCGCAGCCGGCGTCGCTCAGCGCCTTCGCCACCGGCGGCAGGAGCCTCTGGGCGTCGGCGGAATCTACCAGCAGGGTCTCTGCCGCACCGCAGACCGAGACGCGTCGCAGCTTGGCGTTGACGGCAATGGCCGTGGCCTTGGCCAGGTCGGCGCTGGCGTGCAGGAAGACGTGGCAGAGGCCCTCGAGGTGGCCCAGCACGGCCACGCCCCGCGCCTCGTCCTTCACGCGGGCCACCAGGCTCTTGCCGCCGCGGGGAATGATCAGGTCGAGCGCCCCGTCGAGACCGGTCAGCATCAAGCCCACAGCGGTGCGGTCGGCAGTGCGCACGATCTGGACGCAGGTCTCCGGCAGGCCCGCATCGGCCAACCCCGTAGCGACCGCGGCGTGGATGGCGAGGTTGGAGCCCAGGCACTCGGAGCCGCCGCGCAGGATCACTGCATTGCCCGAACGTATGCACAGCGCCGCGGCGTCAGCGGTCACGTTGGGGCGGCTCTCGTAGATGATGCCGATCACCCCGATGGGCGTGCGCACGCGGGCGATATCGAGGCCGTTGGGCCGATCCCAGCGTTCCGTCTCGACGCCCAACGGGTCGGGGATGGCGGCGACGGTCTCCAGCCCCTGGGCCATGGCCTCCACGCGGGTCGCGTCCAGCAGCAGGCGGTCAACCATGGCCGGCGCCAGCCCGGCCCCCCTGGCGGCGGCGACGTCACGGGCATTGGCGGCGATGATCCCGGCCGAGGCGGCGCGCACGGCGGCGGCCATGGCGGCGATGGCCCGGGTACGAGTCGCAGCGTCGGCCAGGCGCAGGGCCACGGTGGCCTGGCGAGCCCCGCGTCCCATCGCCCCCATCTGCGCCGACAAGTTCGCGCCCGCGTCGTCCATCCGCACCCCATATGCTCAGACTGAGCCTTACCTAACTGGTTTGGCGCCTCTCCCCAAGCGCCGCCTCTTCCTACCCGCCTCGGCGCGGCTCCGTCGGGGCAGGGGCGGCGCGCCATTCCGCGGTCACCTCCCGGTCTGGCTCTTGGCGCCGCCGCGACTGACGCAACGCCGCAAACGCCTGTGCGCCCAACAACCGCCCCAACGCCCACACCGCCGCCCCACGCACGACCGGCGCGGGGTCGTCCAGCAGCCGCCTGGCCTCCTCCGCCAGCGCCGGCGCGCCGGAATTGCCGATGGCGTAGAGTACGTTGCGGACGAAGCGGTCGCGGCCGATACGCTTGACAGGACTTCTGGCGAAGAGCGCGCGGAACTGGGCGTCATCCAGGCGGGCCAGCTCGGAGAGGGAGGGCGCCCTCAGCGCCGCGCGGGCGGCCAGTTTCTGTTCCGCCGCACGGCTGGCGAACTTGTTCCAGGGGCAGACCGCCAGGCAGTCGTCGCAGCCATATATGCGATTTCCTAGGGCCGGACGGAGCTCCTGCGGCACAGGCCCCTTCAGCTCGATGGTCAGGTAGGAGATGCAGCGGCGCGCATCAAGTTGGAACGGCTGCGGGAAAGCGTTGGTCGGGCAGACGTCCAGGCAGGCGTGGCAGGTTCCGCAGGACGGCGGGTCCGGCGCGTCGGCCGCCAGCTCCAGGGTGGTCAGGATCGAGCCCAGAAACAGCCACGAGCCGAACTCGCGGCTGACCAGGTTGGTGTGCTTGCCCTGCCAGCCCACGCCCGCCTGCTCGGCCAGGGGTTTTTCCAGCAGCGGCGCGGTGTCGACGAAGACCTTCATCTCGCCGCCGAAGCGGTGTTGCATCCAGTGGGCGAGGGTCTTCAGCCGGCCCTTGATCAGCTGGTGATAGTCGTCGCCCTGGGCATAGACGCTGATCGCCCCTCGGGTCGGCTCGGCCAGCACCGCCATCGGGTCGTGGTCGGGGCCGTAGTTGATGCCCAGCACGATGGCCGAGCGGGCGTCGGCCCACATGGCGCGCGGGTGCGCGCGTCGCGCGGCGGTATCGGACATCCAGGCCATCTCGCCGTGGCGACCGGCGGCTAGGAATTCGGCGAGCCGCGCACCGGCGGGCCAGGCGTCGGCGATCGAGGTGAAACGGCAGGTGTCGAAACCGAGCTTCAGCGCTGCCGCCCTGATCTGCGATTCCGCCCGAAGTTCAGATTCGGGGGGGATCAGGTCTTCGGCAGGCTCAGAAGTCGAGGTCGTCATAGTGCTTGGCCGGCGTCAGGCCCGGCCACCGGTCCGCCAGCAATGGCCGGAAACATGGCCGGGATTTCAGCTTCATGTACCAGGTCTTCACCGCCGGGAAGTCCTGCCAGGGCATATCGCCGCAATAGTCGATCACCGACAGGTGGGCGGCCGCCGCGAAATCGGCCAGCGACAGCCTGCGTCCCGCCAGCCACTCGCGCTCCTGCAGGAGCTTGTCGATGTAGAACATGTGGGTCCTGAGCCCGTCACGGCCCTGGCGCAGGTTGCTGAGATCCGGCGCGCCAAGCCCCAGCAGGCGCTTTTCCATCTTCTCGTGCAGGATATAGCCGCCGGCCTCGTGTTCGAACTTGCGGTCGAACCAGGCCAGCAGCCGCCGCGCCTCGGCCCGTTCGGCGGGGTCGCGCCCGAGCAGCGCCGGCTCCGGCGTGGTTTCCTCCAGGTGGTCGAGGATGGCGCGCGCCTCGCAGATCACCAGGCGGGTCTCGCCGTCGGTCTCCACCAGCACTGGGACCATGCCCGAGGCGTTCATCGCGGTCAGCGCCTTGGGCCGTTCCCAATAGCGCACCTCGACCCCGGTGAAGGCCAGCCGCTTCTCGCCCAGCGCCAGACGCACCTGCCGCGAAGCGGGATCGAGTGGGAAATGATGCAGGGTGCGCTCGAGGCTCATGTCCGGCTGACGCGAAGGGGTGGATCTGAACGGCGCAGTGGACGCCGGACCTCTTAAGGTCTCGTTTACTGTACCTGTTCCGGTCGGACTTCCGCGAACGCCCCGCCGTGCGGCTCGGCCCGCCCCCGCGGGTCGGCGTGGATAATGATGTCGGCCGAGGGGAAGACAGCGAGCACGCGTTTTTCCGCCGCCACAATAACCTGATGGGCGGCCTCCAGCGTCAGGTCGGGGTCGAGATCCACATGCATCTGGATGTGCACATAGGGGCCGGAGGCGCGGGTGCGCAGCTGGTGGACATCGGTCAGCCGAGCGTCCTTCGTCAACAGGGCGACGATCTTCGCCCGCGCCTCGTCGGAGAGTTCGTGGTCCATCAGCTGGCCAGACGCTTCGCGGAAGACGCTCACCGCGCCCCAAAGCAGCACCACGGCGATGGCCAGCGCCGCCAGGGCGTCGAGGCCGTTCAGGCCGAACCAGGCCGAGATCCCGATCCCCACCAGGGCGATCAGGTTGGAGGCGAGATCGCTGGCGTAGTGCGCCCGGTCGCCGGACACCGCCACCGAAGCCGTCCGTTTCAGAACGCGGCCCTGGGCGATCAGCAGAACGGCGGTCAGGATGATCGAGACGACCATCACCGCGATGGCCCAGCTCTGCTGTTTCAGCGGGTGCGGCGCCAGCATGTCGCCGACCGCCTCGCGGGCGATCAGGGCGGCCGAGGCGAACACCAGACCGGCCTGCACCAGGCTGGCGAAGGCTTCGGCCTTGCCGTGGCCAAAGCGGTGCTCTGCGTCCGGCGGGGCGGCGGCATAGCGCACGGCGAAGAAGGTGATCAGCGAGGCCACCAGATCGAGGCCCGAGTCCGCCGTCGAGGCCAGCAGGGCCACCGATCCCGAGGCCAGCCAGGCGGCGATCTTGATCGCCACCAGCACGGTCGCGGTGGCCACCGACAGCAGCGTCACGCGCCGCGTCAGCTCAGCAGTTTCGGCGGGGGTCAGGGCGTGCGGCGCGGTCATCGCCGGACCCTAGCATTTCCCTCCGGCTCGTGGGGAGGGAACGCGGACCTCAGGCGGCGATCCGCGGCTTTGGCCCCACATACCGCGATTGAGGGCGGATCAGCCGCCCGCCGGCCAGCTGTTCGCGAGCATGGGCGATCCAGCCGACCACCCGTCCGGAGGCGAAGACGCAGGTGAAGGCCGACGGCGGATAGGCCAGCGCCTCAAGCAGCAGGGCGGTGTAGAATTCCACATTCGTGTCGAGCGCCCGGTCGGGCTTGCGGTCCTTGAGGATCGCCAGCACCGAGGCCTCCACCGCCTCGGCGAAGGCCAGGCGCCCGGGGGCGCCTTTGCTGCCCGAGATGTTGCTGCCCGCGACGACGCCGGCCTGCGTCAGCCGGCGCACCGCGAGTTTCATGGCGTCGGCGCGGGGGTCGCGGACGCGATAGATCCGGTGGCCAAAGCCCATCAGCCGGTCGCCGCGATCAAGCGCCGCCTCGATCCAGCCCCGCGCGTTCTCCGGCCGGCCGATGGCGTCTAGCATCGCGATGATCGGGCCGGGCGCGCCGCCGTGCAGCGGGCCCTTCAGCGCGCTGATCCCGCCCAGCACCGCCGAGGTCAGGCCCGCCCGCGTCGAGGCGATCACCCGGGCGGCGAAGGTCGAGGCGTTGAGCCCGTGGTCGCTGACGGTGACCAGATAGCTGTCCAGCGCCGCGACCTCGGCCGCGCTGGCGGGCCTGCCGCGCAGCATCCGCAAGGCGTCGGCGGCGTGGCCCAGCGATGGATCGGGCCTGACCGGCGCCTCGCCCGCCTGGGCGCGGACCACGGCGGCGGTGAACACGGCGGGCGCGGCGGCGAGCCGCAGGGCCGTGGCCAGGTCGTCGCCGTCGGCGAGTCGCGCGGTCAAGGCGCGCATCGCCTCGATCGGCGTGCGGTCCAGGAGCCCGGTGTCCAGCGCCGAGACTTCGGCGAAAACCTCCATCCGCGCCGCGCCGAGCGCAGGGACCAGGTCTTCCGGAAGGTCATCGAAGAAGCCGTCCCACAACAGCCGCGCGACCTGTTCAAAGCTCACCTGACCGGCCAGCTGGTCGAGGGATCGGCCGCGAATGATCAGCCGGCCGGCCTGGCCGTCCACCTCCGAGAGCACGGTGTCCGCGGCGACGACGCCTTCCAATCCATCCGACATGACGGTCTCCAGAAACCTGCTTGCGGCCTGCCAGAAATGCCGTCAGTCTTAGTTCGTCAATCTTGATCAATATAATCAATATAACATCGATGCCCACCGCGGACTGGATCGCCGTCGACGAGGCCCGCACCCGGCTGGGGGTGCGCGCGCAGACGCTCTACGCCTATGTCAGCCGCGGCCGCGTGCAGGTCCGGGCCGACCCCGCCGACCCGCGTCGCAGTCTCTATCGCGCCGCCGACATCGCCGCGCTGGCGCTGCGCAAATCGCGCAGCCGCAAGGTTTCCGAGGTGGCGGCCGGGGCCATCGCCTGGGGCGAGCCGGTGCTGGCCTCGGAGATCACCACGGTGGCCGGCGGGCGGCTGTTCTATCGCGGTCGCGATGCGATCCGGCTGGCCGACAGCGAGACCCTGGAGTCGGTGGCGCGCCTGCTACGGGGCGGCCACGGCGCGGCGCTGAAGCGCACCGAACGGCCCGCGCCGCCCGATCATCCCGACATGCGCACGCGGGCCTATCTGGCGCTAGCCGCGCGCGCCGGCGGCGATCCGCCGGCGCGCGGCCGCCACCCCCTGGCGCTGGCGGTGGAGGCCGCGACCCTGCTGGACGTACTGGCCGACGCGGTGGCCGGCGAGGTCGGCGGCGGGGCGATCCACAACCGACTGGCGCTGGCCTGGGGGCTGGGTCCCGGCGGGGCGGGGGCGGACCTGATCCGGCGCATCCTGGTGCTGGTGGCCGACCATGAACTGAACGCCTCGGCCTTCGCCGCACGGGTGGCGGCCTCGACGGGCGCCTCGTTGTCGGCCTCGGCGCTGGCGGGGCTGGCGACCCTGTCCGGCCCGCGTCACGGCGGGGCGACGGCGGCGGTGCGCACCTTCGCCGCCGAGGCCGCCCAGCTAGGGCCAAGCCAGGCCATCGCCAACCGCCTGGTGGAGGATCGCGCCCTGCCTGGGTTTGGCCACCCGCTCTATCCGGGCGACGACCCCAGGGCCGCAGCCCTGCTGGATCGCTTCACCCCGCCGCCGGACCTGCTGGCGCTGCGAGCGGCCGTGCAGACCTTCGCCGGCCTCGCGCCCAACGTGGATTTCGCCCTGATGGCCGCCTGCGAAGCGCTCAGTCTGCCCCCCGACGCTCCGTTCGCGCTGTTCTGCGTCGCCCGCTGCGCCGGCTGGATCGCCCATGCCATCGAACAGGGCCAGGCCGACACCCTGATCCGCCCCCGCGCCCGCTATGTCGGCCCGGAGCCGGACTTCGGGTAACCTCGATTCAGCAATCGAGCGAACGCCTGATCCGGCGCGCCAGCCCACGAGAAAGCCTGGCGCATGATGCGGGGCAAGCTGGCTGCCACCGCAGCGACAGGGTTAAGCAAGCCCCGGCGGCGTCGGCGAGTGGAAGCCTGGTAAACGGCTTCTTCACCCTAGGCGCCCATTCCTCAACGCTGCCTATTCGGGGGAAAACCATGTCGGACTGGATTCACGCCATCATCCTGGGGCTGATCGAAGGCCTGACCGAGTTCATCCCGGTCTCCTCCACCGGCATGCTGTTGCTGGCCAAGCAGGCGATGGGCCTGAAGGACCCGTTCTGGGACACCTTCTGCGTGCTGATCCAACTGGGCGCGATCCTGGCGGTGGTGGTGCTCTATTTCCGCCGGCTGTGGGCGGTGGCGGTGCTGGTCCCCACGGTGCCGCGGGCCCGTGGGTTCGTGCTCAGCATTCTGGTCGCCTTCCTGCCCGCCGCCGTCTTCGGGCTGCTGCTGCATGACGTGATCAAGCAGATCCTGTTCGAGAGCCCTCGGCTGATCTGCTGGGCGCTGATCGTCGGCGGCGTCGTGCTGCTGGTGATCGACCGCTTTGCCCCCTATCCGACCCGCCGCGACCCGATGGCACTGCCGCTGAAGACCTCGTTCATCATCGGTCTCTTCCAGTGCCTGGCGCTGGTACCCGGCGTCTCCCGCTCCGGAGCAACGATTGTCGGCTCCATGCTAATGGGCGTGGAAAAGCGGGTCGCTGCCGAATTCTCCTTCCTGCTGGCGATTCCCGTGATGGCCGGCGCCTTTACCGTCGACGCCTGGAAGAGCCGCCATGAGCTAGCCAACATCGACCACATCGGCCTGGTCGCGGTGGGTTTCGTCGTGTCGTTCTTCGTGGCGCTGGCGGTGATCCGCGCCATGCTGAACATCGTCACCCGACGCGGTTATGCGCCCTTCGGCTGGCTGCGCATCCTGATTGGAGGCGCCGGCCTGGCGCTGCTGACGATGGGCTAGGGTTGACGGCATGTATATACGACTGTACATGCTATGCGCTGTGGCGAACTTGCCCTTCGGCGCCGGACCTCAACACCCGGACTGGGCCGTCCATGGCGAATTTTGAATGGGATGAGGCAAAAGCTGAGGAAAACCTCCGCAAACACGGGATCGGCTTTCGAGACGCGTCATCGTCGCTGCTCGGTTTGAGCTGCACGGTCGCCAGTCCGCGTGGAGGCGAAAACCGTTTTACGTCCCTTTGCGAAACCAACGGTCGGTTGATCGCCGTCGTTTGGACTCCGCGATTTGGCGCCATCCGCCTCATCTCGGCGCGCGCTGCGAGGAAGCATGAGCAAGAACACTATCGTCAGAGTATCCGCCGCACAGCTCCGACGTGGGGACAGTGACTGGGCGCGCGTGGATGCCCTTACGGACGAAGATATCGAACGCGCCATCGCCGAGGATCCCGATTCCGCGCCCCCTCTCGACGCGGACTGGTTCCGGCAGGCCGAACTGGTCATCCCCGTCGCCAAGATCGCCACGTCGATCCGCGTCGACAGCGACGTGATGGGCTGGTTCAAGACGCAGGGTCGCGGGTGGCAGACGCGGATGAACGCGGTGCTGCGCGCCTACGCCAAGGCCCACGGCGGCGTGAAATAGGACGGTTTGCCGCTCAGATCGCCGCCAGCTCGCGGTCTTCCTGGTCGGCGTACTGGCCGCCCTTGCGGTAGCGATAGAGATAGCTCGGCAGCACAGCTTCCAGCGTCGTGGCCGAGATGCCGAGTTCGTCCAGGCCGGGATGGGCGCCGCTGACCACATTGTCGGTCTTCAGCAGCCGGACCTGATCGGCGGTCACCGGCGGCTCGATCAGGGCGCCGGCCAGATTTCCCGCCGCGCCCAGAAGCCCGGCCACTGGCCAGGGCACCGGCGCCAGGAACCGGCGCTTGCCGATCTGCGCCAGCAACAGTTCCATGAGCTGTCGGAAGGTCAGGACCGCCGGGCCGCCAAGTTCATAGGTCTGACCGCCGGCTTGGGGCAGGTTGACGGCGTGGGCCAGCGCCTGCCCCACGTCGCCGACGAACACCGGCTGGAACCGGGTGTGGCCGCCGCCGATCAGCGGCAACACCGGGCTAATCTGCGCCATGGCGGCGAAGCGGTTGAAGAAGGCGTCCTCGGCCCCGAACACGATGGAGGGGCGCAGCACGACGGCGTCCGGATAGATCTCGCGCACGGCGGCCTCGCCGTGGGCCTTGCTGCGCGCGTAGCTCGACTCAGACGCCGGGTCGGCCCCCAGCGCCGACATCTGCACCATCCGCGTCACGCCTTCGGCCCGGGCAGCGGCGGCGATGTTGCGTGCGCCCATGGCGTGGACCGCCTGGAAACCCTGGCGGCCGGACTCGCGCAGCACGCCCACCAGGTTCACCGCCGCACTCGCGCCGGCGAGCGCGCGGCGCAGCGAGGCCTCGTTGCGGACATTGGCCTGGACAATGTCGATCTGACCGACATCGCCGGCCAGGCGCATGGCGTAGGCCAGGTTCGGATTGCGCACGGCGACGCGGATCCGCCAGCCGGCCTTGGCGAGCTGGCGCACGGCGTTCGCGCCGACAAAGCCGGATCCGCCGAATACGGTGACGAGGTTCTGCATGACCGATGCGGATAGACGATGCCGCGCGGCGCCGCAATCCGCTGGCCTTCAGCAGCGTTGACCAGGGAGGGGCGGCGCCCTAAGGAAGCCGGCTCGCGCGATCCGACGGGTCGGGCCCAGGTGGCGGAATTGGTAGACGCGCTGGCTTCAGGTGCCAGTGGCTTAACGGCCGTGAAGGTTCGAGTCCTTTCCTGGGCACCATCCCTCTCTCTATATGGGAGAGGATCTAGTTTGCGCCGGAGCGAGGCGACCTTGGCGAATCATTTGCACATCGGCGATTTACCCAAGGGCGCCTTCGCCGGCGCGACCTCGGTCGCGGTGGATTCCGAGACCATGGGCCTGCGGCTCGGCCGCGATCCGCTCTGCGTGGTGCAGA
>NZ_JANMBF010000081.1:0-3171 GCF_031360265.1 Phenylobacterium sp. | reverse complement strand
CTGTCGGAGCAGGACCTGAGCAGGAACGCCTTCTGCAGGGTGTTGAGCGTGCGGTTGACCGCGCCGGCGCTGGCGAAGGGGCCGAAATAGTCGCCCTTGATGGTGTGGGCGCCGCGGTGTTTGCGCAGCTGGGCGGCGGGGTGCTCGCGGCGGATGACGATCTCGGGGAACGACTTGTCGTCGCGCAAGAGGACGTTGAAGCGGGGCTTCAGCTGCTTGATCAGGTTGATCTCGAGCAGCAGGGCGTCGGTCTCTGTGCGGGTGGTGACGAACTCCATCGACCGCGTCAGATCCACCATGTGGGCGATGCGCTGGGTGTGGAAGCGGCCTTGCGCATACTGGATCACGCGCTTTTTCAGGGACCGCGCCTTGCCGACGTAGAGCACCTCGCCGCCCTCGCCCATCATCCGGTAGACGCCTGGACGATCCGGCAGGCGCTTGACCTCGTCCTTGATGAGCGCCGCGCCCTGCAGGGGCGCCTCGGCGATGTCGGTGGGCATGGCGCCAGATATAGGCGAGTCCCGCGCCCCGTGCAGCGTCAGGCGGCGGCGAGCGCCGCCAGGGCGCCGCCGAGGATCCGCACACAGGTCTCCTCGGCCTCGTCAAGGTCGAGGGATCGCTCGGCCACCCGCTGGCCGGCCCGGCCGGTCACCGCCATCAAGAGGTCGACGGCGGATATGGCCAGCGGCAGGGGCAGGCCGTACTCGCGCCGGGTCAGGCGGACGAAATAGCGGATGGTGCGGTCGCGCTCGGCGCGGTTGTCGGCCTCCATCAGCCGGGCCACCGAAGGATCGTCCAGCAGCGGCGCGATCAGGGCGCCGCGGTCGCGCATCTGTTCCAGATAGAGCCGGGTGGTCCGGCGGATGACCTCGGCGAAGGTGGTGGCCTTCAGCGCCGTACTCATGCCGCGCTCGCGCAGCTCGGTCTGTTCGCGGCGCAGCAGGGCGGCCAGCAGGGCGTCGCGACTGGGGAAATAGGCATAGAGCAGCCCCTTGCTGATGCCGGCGTCGCGGGCCAGCCGCTCCATGCCCAGGGCCGAGAGCCCCTGGTCCAGGATCAGCCGCGCAGCGGCGTCGAGGATCTGGCTGCGCCGCGCGGTTGGCGTCAGGCGGGTCCGGCGGCGCGCGGCGGAGGGCGCCGGCGCGGTCAAGGCTGGCGCCAGGCGGCCAGGCCCCCGGGTGGCAGGACCTCGCCACCCATGAGGAACGTCGCGCCCGGCGGCGCCGGGGTCGGTTGGGGCTCCGGCGCGAAATTGAAGGCGAAGGTGACGCCGTCGCGGCGGCGCAGGCGCACGCCCGGCGGCAGGTCGGTGAGGGGGATGCCGGCCGCCCCCGCCAGGGTTTCGATCACCGCGTCGAGCAGTTCGGCCCCAGGCCAGGTCGCCAGATAGTTCAGCCGCCCCTGCGCGACCCACGCCGCCCCGCCGTCGGTGAACCGGGCGCGCGGGATGAGCGCCGTCTCCAGCGTCTCGCGCCACAGCCGCGCGCCAAGGGTCCGGCCCTCGAACGCGACCTGTGGCCCGGCGCCGGGTCGCAGGCTCTCGACCCGCGTGACCTTGACGGCCAGCCCGGCCTGCAACGGCCCCGGCGGCAGCTCCGGCGGGATCTGGCCTTCGGGGGTGCGCGAGCCGGTGCGCGGCCCGAACAGCACCACCGCGCCGGACGCCTCAAGGGCCGCAAGCGTCGCCGGTTGCAGCATCGGCAAGGTGGGACAGACCACCAGCCCAAAGCCGGTAAAGTCCGCGTCCGGCGGCAGGATGTCGATATCGAGGCCGCGCCGACGCAGCGCCTCGTACATCTCGAACGCCAGCCGCAGGCCGTCGAATCCCTGGCCCTGCGGCTGGATCTTCAGATGCCAGTCCGCCTCATAGCTGAACACCAGCGCCACGGCGGCGCGGCGGCAGGGCGCCAGCGGACCCAGGGCCCCGATCTCTTGGGCCACCTGCCGCGCCTCGCGGCCGCCCTGGTCCTCCACGCGGTCTGGGCGGTTCAGGCCCGCGTGCAGCTGTTCCTGCCCGAACGGGGCCTGGCGCCAGCGGAAATAGCTGACCACCTCTGCGCCGTGGGCGAAGGCTTCCCAGCTCCAGGTGCGCACCACCCCCGGCAGCGGGGCCGGATTGAACCGCGCCCAGTTCACCGGCCCCGGCTGCTGTTCCATCACCCACCAGCGGCCCCGTCCGCACCCCCGGTAGAGGTCGTGATGGAAGCCGGCGATGTCCGGATGGCCCTGGCGCAGGTAGGCCAGCTTCTCCGCGTCGCTGAACCAGAACTGTTCAAGGAAGCCCAGGGGATAGCTGTCCCAGCTGGCGACATCGAGGTCGCGGGCCACGGCGAAATGGTCGAACTCGGTATAGAAGCCCATGAAGTTGTGGGTGATGTCGCGGCCGGGCGACAGGCGCCGGAGGATGTCGGCCTGCAACCGGTTGAAGCCCGCCACCTCGTCGGAGGCAAAGCGGTTGTAGTCGAGCCGGTGACTGGGATTGGCCTCGGTGACGGTCAGGTTCGGCGGGTCGATCTCGTCGAACGCCCGGTACGCCTGCGACCAGAACACCGCGCCCCAGGCCCGGTTAAGCGCCTCGATCGACTGGTAGCGCTGGGCCAGCCAGGTGCGGAACCGTCGAGCCGCATTGGCCGAATAGCTGATCGTGGTGTCGTGACAGCCGTACTCGTTGTCCGTCTGCCAGGCCCCGACCGCGGGATGGCGGCCATAGCGGGTCGCCACCGCCTGGGTGATCCTTGCGCATTGCGCGCGATAGTCTTCGCTCGAAAAGCAATAGTGCCGGCGCGAGCCGAACCGCCTGGGCCGGCCCTGCGCGTCGACCGCGAGCATCTCGGGGTGCGCGTCCACCAGCCATTTCGGCGGGGTGGCGGTGGGGGTGCACATGACGATCCTGAGGCCGGCGGCGGCCAGCGTCTCGACCGCCCGGTCCAACCAGCCCCAGTCAAAGCGCCCCGGCTCCGGCTCGATCCGGCTCCAGGCAAACTCGCCGATGCGCACCCAGGTGAGGCCCATTTGCGCCATCCGCCGCGCGTCCTCGGGCCAGTCGCCTTCAGGCCAGTGCTCCGGGTAGTAGCAGACGCCCAGCTTCATGCCGGCTCGCGCATCAGATCGACCAAGTCCCGCCTCCGAACCGCGTCCCCGCCCCCCACTCGAGACCTCAACTCCAGAGGG
>NZ_JANMBF010000026.1:0-10794 GCF_031360265.1 Phenylobacterium sp. | reverse complement strand
GGCGAGCCGTGGCGGCGGATGCTGGAGGGCGATCCGACCATGCCCAGCCGGGTGGTGGTCTATCGCTGGCGGGTCGAGCGGCCGGCGTGGGACGCGGCGCTGAAGATCGCCTTCAGGGCCGGACGGCTGGCGCGGGAGCGGGACCGGTTGCGAGCCCGATGCGCGGGGCTGTCGGACGAGATCGGCGAGCAGATCGCGCTGGGCGACCGCCAGTCGCTGCGGCGACTGGCCGAAGATCCGCAGATGCCGTGCGCGGCGACCCTGTACAAATGGAAGGCGATGTTCCCGGACTTCGCGTGGACGGTGGCCGACGCCCGCGAGTTCAGGGACTGCATGGCGGCGGAGCGGGCGTATGCCGCGAGCCCGTTCTATGAGGACATGCGGCGGGCGATCGCGGGGATGATCGGGGGTGGGTGAAGCTCACCTCGTCGCCGTCAGCAATCCTCGCGCCTGCATCCAGGCCAGGAACGCCTGCGGCCACTCCAGCGTCGTTGTGCCGGGACGGCCCGGGTACCCGAAGCCGTGGCCGCCCTTTTCGTAGAGGTGGAGTTCGACGGCGCCGCCCTTGGCTTCCCAGGCGGGGATCAGCGCAAAGTCGGTCTTGCCGAACAGCGGGTCGTCGGCGGCCATGGCGGCCCACATGGGCGGCGGGTTGTTCGGCACGGGCCGGGCGGGGGCGCTCAAGCCGCCGTAGATCGGGGCGATGAACGCCGGGCGCGTCGCCGGGTCGTCGGCGTAGGCCAGGCCCATGGTGGTGATGGCGCCGGCCGAGAAGCCCATGAAGCCGATGCGGGCCGGGTCGATATGCCACTCGGCGGCGCGGGCGTGGACGACGCGCATGGCCTCCTGGGCGTCCTCGACGGCGATCCTGGCGCCGGCCTCGAGGGCGGCCAGGCGGGCGGCGGCGGGCATGGCGGACAGCGCGGCCATCCCCTTCTCGAGGCCGGCGGCCCTGGGCTCGGTCGGATGGACGCGGTACTTGAGCACGAAGGCCGCGACGCCGTGGGCCTGCAGGAAGCGCGCGACATCCCAGCCCTCGTGCTTCATCGCCAGCAGGTAGAAGGCCCCGCCGGGCGCGATGATCACCGCCGCGCCAGTGGCCTTGCCGGGCGCCGGCAGGAAGGGCGTCAGCGTCGGCGTCGAGACGTTCTGCACGACCGGGACGTTGTCGCCGCTCGACACGCTCCAGGTCTCCGGCGGCGCGGAGGCGGGCGGCGCCGGCGCCTCCAGCGCGATCGCGCCGGGCGGGATCTCGGGGGCCGCGATGTCCCGGCGGGGGGCCTGGCCGCTGGCGGCCGTCGGTCCTGAGAGGAGGAGGGCCGCGCTCAGCACGGCCGCGAAGGTCGAGATCGGTCGCTTCAGCATGTGCATCCCCCAAATCCCCGATGACCTGACGAGCCCACCTTCCGGGACGGGCGGCCCGCTTTCAATCCCATTGCGCCTCGTCGGCCAGCCATGCGGCCGCCTCGTCGATCATCTTCCGAGCCGTCGCCCGCCACGCCCCGCGCTCCCGCGCCGGCAGGTTCGCCCAGGCGGGGAAGCTGTAGTGGGCCCTGATCCGCGACAGCGTCGTGCGCCGCGCCATGTCGCCCGCCCGTTCGCGGCAGTCGCTCTCGTAGAGCGAGACGGCGAGGCTCTCGATACGCCAGGCGGCGTCGTAGTCTGGGTCGGCCATTCCGCCAGCCTTAGGCGCGATCCGCCACGCCGTCTCCCTCGACGAACGGCCGGCCGGCGGGATCGCCGCTGAACCTTTGCCGCGCCGGCGTCACTGGGTGTAGCATCGGGCGGGACGACTCAAGGGATCGCAGGGGGACCTGGGATGAACGCTCTTCGAGTAGCGGGCGCCGCCTTCGGGTTGTGGCTGGCCGGCGCCGCGCCCGCGCTCGCCCAGCCCGAGGCGGCGATGCAGCCGCCGATGAACGACTTCACCCAGGCGTTCTACCGGTGCGACGGCGGTTTGGCCTTCATGATATCGTACGACTCCGAACGGCCCACGACGGCCGACATGATGACCAACGATGACGGCCGCCACTATGCGCTGAAGCGGACGACGGCGCCGAGCGGCGTACAGTTTTCCGGCGGCGGCGCCCGATTCTGGACCGACGGCAAGACGGTGGTGGTGGAGGGGACCAAATCCGCGTTCAAGAACTGCAAGATCAAGCCGGGCTGACGCGTCAAGACGGCCCCGTCCACACCCAGGGCAACGAGTTGGGTTAGTTTGTCAGTCACGCGCCCCCAACCTCAGTCATCCCGGACGGCCGAAGAGCCGATCCGGGACCCAGAGCGTCTTGCGGTAGCCTCTGGGTCCCGGCTCTCCAGCCTGCGAGCGCAGGCTTGCGGCCGGGATGACAGAGAAATTTGTGTGCTGTTAACCCGAGCCAGGAGCCCTGCGTCCACACCCTCGGCTTAGATCTCTCGGCGCGTCGAGGGCTCAGGCCTTGCGCACGCCGGCCAGGAGAATGCGGATCTGGTCGCGCGAGCGGGCCCGCAGCGCCTCCACCGTCCAGGCCTGGAAGATCGCCTGCGGATAGTTGGACAGATAGATGTCGAACAACATCTGGGCGCGCAGGGCGAGGTCGGGGTCCGGCGCCAGTTCACCGCGCGCCGCACCGGCCGTCAGCTGGTCGATGATCAGGTCGAGCAGCACCTGCACCGGCGGGGCGCCGCGCAGAACCGGACCCTCCTGCGGCGACCAGCCGACGCTGAAGGCGGCGCGGGCAAGCGGCAGCCGGGTCTGGTAGAAGCCATAGCCGGCAGTGAACATCCCCAGGATCGCATCCTCGACGTTCGCCCCGCGCGCGCCAGCCTCAGCCATCGCCTCGGCCAGGGCGGCCATGTCGGCGACCATGATCTCGCGGAACAGGTCGGACTTGTCGGCGAAGTTGGCGAACACCGCGCCGGTGGACATGCCGGCGGCCGCGGCGATATCGCGGATCGTGGCGCCTTCGTAGCCTTCCTCGCTGAACAGGCGGCGCGCGGCGGCCAGGACCTTGGCGCGGGTCTGTTGCTTGGCCAGGGTGCGGCGGGTGGGAGCCTTCACAGAGGTCTCGGGGTCGGCTTGGATGGGCGCAATGTGCTTCATGATTTTGACGGCGCTCGCCGTCCACTTTCTCTCATTGGGTCCAGGTCCGCGAACGCCCCGGGGGAGGCTCGCTGAACACGTTCGAGCTATTGACGACGCGGATTGGAAAACACCACATTTGACCGCCATGCTGGACTTAGGCTGGCGGCGGCGGACGCAACGACGGGGCGTCGCCGCGGTCACTTGCTCCTGGACTGGGGCCGAAATTCGACCGCTTCAACGGGTGGCGTTCGCGGAACGCGCCAGCCTTTCGGTCCGGGCCGGGCGGTGTTGCGGATTTGGGGTGGACTTGGGCATGGTCCGCGAGCCTTGCGCGTCCTAGATTGGGGCCATGGACATATTCACCTATCTGATCCCGATCGCTCTTGGGGCCGTGGCGCTGGTGCTGGCGTTCGGCCTTTACAGCCTGTTCCGAGGCGGCGACTTCGGCCGGTCCTATTCCAACAAGCTCATGCGCCTTAGGGTGGTGATGCAGGCCCTGGCCATCGCGGTGCTGATGGGCGCGGTCTGGTGGCGGGCCAAGGGCTAGCAACCCCGATGGTCACGCTCAATCGTATCTACACCCGCACCGGCGACGCCGGATCGACCCGGCTGTCCACCGGCGCCCCGGTCAGCAAGGCCGACCTGCGGGTCGAGGCCTATGGCGGGGTCGACGAAACCAACGCCTGCCTGGGCCTGGTTCGGCTCCACACGGCCGCCGACCCCGATCTCGACCCCATGCTGGCGCGCATCCAGAACGAGCTCTTCGACCTGGGCGCAGACCTGTCCACGCCGCCCCGGGCTGAGGAGGCGCCGGGCTCGGTGCTGCGCATCCTCGACAGCCAGGTGGCGCGGCTGGAGACCGAGATCGATGCGCTGAACGAGGCCTTGCCGCCCCTGGCCTCCTTCATCCTGCCGGGCGGCGCGCCGGCGGCCGCGGCCCTGCACCTGGCGCGCACCGTCTGTCGCCGCGCGGAGCGGGACGCCGTGCGCCTGGTCGAGGCCGGCGAACCGGTCAGCGGCCCGGCGATGCGCTACCTCAATCGGCTCTCCGATCTGCTGTTCGTCGCCGCGCGCTTCGCCAACGACCGCGGCGCCGCCGAGGTGTTCTGGAAATCGGGCGCGACCCGCTAGGGTTTGCGAGACGACTTCCTTAGGGCCGTTGAGCTGGCAGAACGGGCCGGCGCAACTCTGAACCGGTTACGGAGTCATTCCTCTCGATCGTCATCAAGCCGGGCCATGACGTAGTTTATTAAATTCCATTAGATGACGGCGCGACCCGCTAAGGCTTGGGACCCCGCCGGCCGATGGCGGCCATGGCCTCGGCGCGAGCCTTCGGATCGGCGACCACCCGGCCGGTGAGGTCGGAGATCAGCACCGGCTGGGCGCAGACCCGCTGGGAGTCGTCCCACCATCGGTGCGCATCGCTGCATCGCTCCTGCGGCCAGGTCCAGCCCACGGTCCACACCAGGATGCCCAGGTTGGCGACGGCGAAGATGCCCAGGAAGATCAGCTTCAGGCGGTCGATGGTCGGGTTCATGACAGGATTTTACCGGATCGGGCCGGCGGTTGGCTAGCCACCTCGCGGCGCCCGGACATTTGCAAACCGCGCCGGAACCGCTATTGCCCGCTCTGCCCTGTTTCCCACAGCAAAGTTGAGGCGCTAGCAACCCATGAAGGTGTTGGTCCCGGTCAAGCGGGTGATCGATTACAACGTCAAGGCCCGGGTGAAGCCCGACCAGACGGGCGTCGACCTCGCCAATGTAAAGATGTCGATGAATCCGTTCTGCGAGATCGCCGTCGAAGAGGCCGTGCGCCTGCGCGAGAAGGGCGTCGCCACCGAGATCGTGGCCGTCTCCATCGGCCCGGCCCAGGCCAGCGAGACGCTGCGCACGGCGCTGGCCATGGGCGCCGACCGGGCGATCCTGGTGCAGACCACCGAGGACCTGGAGCCGCTGGCCGTCGCCAAGGTGCTGGCCGCGATCATCGGCCGGGAGAGCCCCGACCTGGTGGTCATGGGCAAGCAGGCCATCGACGGCGACAACAACGCTGTCGGCCAGATGCTGGCGACCTTGCTCGATTGGCCGCAGGCGACCTTCGCCTCGGCGATCGAGGTGGCCGGCGGCAAGGCCAAGGTGACCCGCGAGGTCGACGGCGGCCTGCAGACGCTGGAGATCGACCTGCCGGGCATCGTCACCGCCGACCTGCGGCTCAACGAGCCGCGCTACGCCAGCCTGCCCAACATCATGAAGGCCAAGAAGAAGGAGCTCGCCATCGAAGAGCTCGCCGCGCTGGGCGTCGACACCGCGCCCCGGCTGAAGGTGGTCAAGGTCACCGAGCCCGCCAAGCGCGCCGGCGGCGTCAAGGTGGAGACCGCCGCCGATCTGGTGGCCAAGCTGAAGACCGAAGCGGGGGTGCTCTGATGGCCGTTCTTGTGATCGCCGACCACGACAACGCCCACCTGCGCGACACCACCGAAAAGACCGTGACCGCGGCGCTGCAACTGTCGGGCGACGTGGATCTGCTGGTCGCCGGCCAGGACTGCAAGGCCGTGGCCGCCGCCGCCGCGAAGATCACCGGGGTGCGCAAGGTGCTGCTGGCGGAAAGCGCCGAGCTGGGCGAAGGCCTGGCCGAAAGCATGGAAGCCCTGGTCGTGCCGCTGATGGCGAACTACGACGCGGTGCTGACGCCGGCCACCAGCCAGGGCAAGAACTTCAGCCCGCGCATCGCCGCCCGGCTGGACGTGGCGCAGATCTCCGAGATCGTCGAGGTGATCGACGCGGCGACCTTCGTGCGCCCGATCTACGCCGGCAACGCGCTGGAGACCGTGCACTCCTCCGACGCCAAGAAGGTGATCACCGTGCGGCCCACCGTGTTCAAGGCCGCCGCCGATGGCGGCTCGGCCAGCGTCGAGACGATCGCCGCGCCGGCCAAGCCCGCCAAGACCCACTTTGTCGATCAGAAGCTGGTGAAATCGGCCCGGCCGGAACTGTCCGGCGCCAAGATCGTGGTCTCCGGCGGTCGCGCCATGGGCTCGGCCGAAGAGTTCCAGAAGGTGATCGAGCCGCTGGCCGACAAGCTGGGGGCCGCCGTCGGCGCCAGTCGGGCCGCGGTCGACGCCGGCTATGCGCCCAACGACTATCAGGTCGGCCAGACCGGCAAGGTGGTGGCGCCCGAGCTCTACATCGCCATCGGCATCTCCGGCGCCATTCAGCACCTGGCCGGCATGAAGGATTCCAAGGTGATCGTGGCGATCAACAAGGACGCTGACGCGCCGATCTTCCAGGTCGCCGACTACGGCCTGGTGGCCGACTACAAGTCCGCCGTGCCGGACCTGATGGCCGCGCTGACCGCTGCGGGCGTGTAGCTTCCAAATCCGGTCTGTCCGGTGCGCATCGGGGGCGGCTCCATCCGGGGCCGCCCTTTGTGTTCCGCCTTCACGCTGCGGCGCAGCAAAAGCTTGCGGCAGTACGGCGCCGCCATGTTAGAAAGCTGACACAAACTGGCCGCCCGCTGATTTCGTGGGGAAAGAGGACGCGGCCGCTCACCTGAGGCTTAAGCGGAATGGTTCAGATCAAGTCGGTCGGCGTCATCGGCGCGGGCCAGATGGGGACCGGTATCGCCCATGTGGTGGCCCTCGGCGGCTATCAGGTGCTGCTGCACGACGTGAGCGCCGAGCGGATCGACGCCGGCCTGGAAATGATCCACCGCAACATGACCCGCCAGGTGGTGCGCGGCATCATCGACCAGCCGGCCATGGACTCGGCGCTGGCGCGGATCACCGCGGCGCCGGAGCTGCAGACCATCGGAGCGACCGACCTGGCCATCGAGGCCGCCACCGAGAACGAGGAGACCAAGAAGACCATCTTCAAGGCGCTGGGTCCGCACCTGTCGGCGACCACGCTCCTGGCCTCCAACACCTCGTCGATCTCGATCACCCGGTTGGCCGCCGCCACCGACCGGCCCGACCGGTTCATCGGCCTGCACTTCATGAATCCGGCGCCGCTGATGAAGCTGGTGGAGATCATCCGCGGCATCGCCACCGGCCCCGACACCTATGAGACGGCGGTGAGGTTCGCCCAGTCGTTGGGCAAGACCACCTCGAACGCCGAGGACTTTCCCGCCTTCATCGTCAACCGCATCCTGGTGCCGATGATCAACGAGGCGATCTACACCCTCTACGAAGGCGTCGGCACGGTGGAGGCCATCGACACCGCCATGAAACTGGGCGCCAACCACCCGATGGGGCCGCTCGAACTGGGCGATTTCATCGGGCTGGACACCGTGCTGTCGATCATGAACGTGCTCTACGAAGGCTTGGCGGACTCAAAGTACCGTCCCTGTCCGCTGCTGGTGAAATACGTCGAGGCCGGCTGGCTGGGCCGCAAGGCCAACCGCGGTTTCTACGACTATCGCGGCGAGGTTCCGGTCCCGACGCGCTGATCGCGCCTACCTCCCCCGCGAAGCGGCGGGATGACGATCAAGAAGAAGCGGCCGTTGCGCGAGCTCAGCCGCGCGCAGGCGCCCAGCCCTCAAGTGTCATCTGGGTCTGGGTGACCACGGCGAGAAGCTTGCCCTCGTCGTTGGTGATCCGCGTGGTCCAGACGCTGGAGCGGCGGCCGATGTGCAGCGGCGTGGCCTCGCCGGTCACGGTCGAGCCCAAGGGCGCGGCGCGCAGGAAGTTGGTCTTGCTTTCCAGCGTCGTGGTGCGCGCTCCCGGCGCCAGGTTCAGCACCCCGCCGATAGCCCCCAGCGCGTCAGCAAACGCCATGTAGGCGCCGCCGTGGAGGATTTCGCCGGCGGTGCAGAGATCCTGGCGCACCACCATCGTTCCGACCACCCGGGTCTTTTCGCGGGTGACGATCTCGATGCCCATCAGATCGCTGAAGGGCATGCCGATGGCGGGCATCGCTCAGCCGACGATGCGCACGGGCAGGTGCTCGTAGCCCTTGACGAAGGACGAGCGCACCCGGACCGGCTCGCCCATAACCTCGATGCGGCTCCAGCGCTTGAGGATCTCCTCCCAGACGATCTTCAGCTGCATCTCGGCCAGGCGGTTGCCGACGCAGCGGTGGATGCCGAAGCCGAAGGACAGGTGCTGGCGCGGCCGCTCGCGATCGATGATCAGCCGGTCGGGGCTGTCGATGGCCGACGGGTCGCGGTTGCCCGAGACGTACCACATGACCACCTTGTCGCCCTTCCGGATGGTCTTGCCGCCGACCTCGATGTCCTCGACGGCGGTGCGGCGCATGTGGGCCAGCGGGGTCTGCCAGCGCACGATCTCCGGCACCATGGACTCCACCAGACCGGGATTGGCGTTCAGCTTGACGTATTCGCCGGGGTTCTCGTGCAGCGCCAGCACCCCGCCGCTCAGCGAATTGCGCGTGGTGTCGTTGCCGCCGACGATCAGCAGAATGATATTGCCGAGATAGGCCTCGGGCGTCATGTCGCGGGTGACGTCGGAGTGCGCCATCATCGAGATCAGGTCGCCGGCCGGTTCGGCCTTGATCCGCTGGTTCCACAGGTCGGTGAAATAGGCCAGGCACTCCATCAGCTCGGCCTGCCGGGCCTCCTCGGTCTCGACGATGCCGCCGGGGATCGGCAGGGCGGTGGCGATGTCCGACCAACGGGTCAGCTTGCGCCGCTCCTCGAACGGGAAGTCGAACAGGGTGGCGAGCATCTGGGTGGTCAGCTCAATGGACACCTTGTCGACCCAGTCGAAGGTCTCGCCGATCGGCAGCGAATCGAGAATCTTGGTCGCCCGTTCGCGGATGATGCCTTCCATGCGCGCCAGATTGGCCGGCGCGACGATCGGGCTGACCACCTTGCGCTGGGCGTCGTGCAGCGGCGGGTCCATGGCGATGAAGCTGGGCCGGCGCAGGTCCGCGCGCGCATCGCGGATGGTGATCCCGCCCAGCGCCGCGTCGGACGAGAACACCTGGTGGTTGATGTCCACGGCCATGATGTCGGCGTAGCGGGTGATCGACCAGTAGGCCCCGAACTCGCTGTCGGCGGTGTAATGCACCGGCGCCTCGGCGCGCAGGCGCTCGAAATAGGGCCAGTGGGTGTTGGTGCGAAACAGCTCCGGGTCCCCCGGATGCAGCTGGTCCAGGGGCAGGGAATAGGCCCGCTCACGCGCCTCGTCCTCCAGTCTTATCGCACCGTCGGCCATGGGGGTTCCTCTTCGTGCGCCGCGTTGCGCGTGTCATCAGACGACAGGAAACCCCAAAGCGGCGTCCGGGACAACGGAAAGACGGCGGCGCTTTGGTCTCCCGCAGGCTGGAGAGGCCGGCGGCGCAGCGATTCTCACGCGACCCCCAGCATCGCTTGCCTTGCCTCAGGGCGTCCCAAGGGGTAGGTGAGCCTCCCTCAAGACTTAGGAGAATTGCGATGGGTTACCGGGTGGCCGTCGTCGGCGCCACGGGCAACGTGGGCCGTGAGATGCTGAATATCCTGGAGGAAGTGAACTTCCCCGTGGAGAAGATTCACGCCATCGCGTCGCGCAAATCCATCGGCGTCGAGGTCAACTTCGGTGACCGGATCATCAAGTGCGAGGACATCGCTCAGTTCGACTTCAGCCGCGTCGACCTGGTGCTGATGAGCGTTTCGGGGACCTTCTCCAAGGAATGGTCGCCGAAGATCGCCGCCGCCGGCCCGATGGTCATCGACAATTCCTCGGCCTTCCGGATGGACCCGGACGTGCCGCTGATCGTGCCGGAAGTGAACCCCGACGACGTCGAATGGGCGAACCGCAAGAACATCATCGCCAACCCGAACTGCTCGACCGCCCAGCTGGTGGTGGCGCTGAAGCCGCTGCATGACCGGGCGCGGATCAAGCGGGTGGTGGTCTCGACCTATCAGTCGGTCTCCGGGGCCGGCAAGGTCGGCATGGACGAGCTATTCGACCAGACCAAGAACGTCTTCGTCCTGGGCGCCACGCCGCCGAAAACCTTCCCCAAGCAGATCGCCTTCAATGTGATCCCGTTCATCGGCGCCTTCCTGGACGACGGCTATACCGACGAGGAACACAAGATGTGGCGCGAGACCCACAAGATCCTCGACGCCGACATCGCGCTGACGGTGACCTGCGTGCGCGTGCCGGTGATGGTCGGCCACTCCGAGGCGGTGAACATCGAGTTCCACGAGCCGCTGGACGAGGACGAGGCCCGCGACATCCTGCGCGAGAGCCCCGGGGTGATCGTCATCGATAAGCGGGATTCCACCGGCTACATGACGCCGAAAGAGGCGCAGGGCGAGTTCGGGGTGTTCGTCAGCCGTATCCGCAACGACCCGACCATCGCCAACGGGCTGAACATGTGGGTGGTCTCGGACAACTTGCGAAAAGGCGCGGCGCTCAACGCCGTGCAGATCGCACAGCTGCTCCACGAGCGCGGCCTGATCCGCCAAAAAACCCTCGCCTGACGCCATGACCTCCTCGGCGCCGGGCGATCAGAGTCGCCCGGCGTTAGGGGCGGCCATCGTCTGCTACTTCATCTGGGGCATTGTGCCCCTCGTGTTCCAGGCCTACGCCGAGGACCTCGTGGCGCGTGTCGTGTCGATCGCGGGGATGGAGTCGGGGGCGCTGCTCGAGGTCGCGGCCGGCACGGGCGTGGTCACCCGGCTGCTCGCCGCGGCGCTCCCGCCCGAGGTGGTGATCACCGCGACCGACCTCGTACCCGGCATGCTCGAGCGGGCCGCGCGGGTGGGCACCGCCCGGCCGGTCACCTGGGAGG
>NZ_JANMBF010000188.1:0-25775 GCF_031360265.1 Phenylobacterium sp. | reverse complement strand
GCTGGCATCACGAGGGCGGCAGTGAGCCGACCGGCGAGGCGCTCGACCCGCTGGGCAAGCTGAACCTGGAGACCGGCGTGCCGGCCGCCACTCAGAAGGCGCTGGCCGAGCTTGGCTGGAAGCTTGCCCCCAACCCCGGCGTCTATGGCGGCTACCAGGCGATCCAGCGCTGGCCTGGCCGCTACGCCGCGGCCACGGAGATGCGCAAGGACGGCGTGGCGCTGGCGTACTGATGGCGCCGACCTTCTTCACCACCCAGGCTGACTGGCGGGCCTGGCTGGAGGCCAACCATGCCACGGCTTGCGAGCTTTCGGTGGGCTTCTGGAAAGTCGGATCCGACCGTGCCTCGATGAGTTGGCCGCAGGGCGTCGACGAGGCGCTGTGCTTCGGCTGGATCGACGGGGTGCGGCATCGTGTCGACGAGGCGGCCTACCGCATCCGGTTTACTCGACGGAGATCTGGCGGGGTCTGGAGCCAGGTCAACCTGCGGCGCTTCGAAGAGCTCAAGGCGCAGGGGCGGGTCGCACCGGCCGGCCAGGCCGCCCACGACGTCGGCAAGCATCGCACCGGGGTCTATTCCTACGAGCGGGCGGCGGCGGACTTCGCGGCGGAGGAGCTGGCCCGGTTCCAGGCCGACGCGGCGGCCTGGGCGTACTTCCAGACCCAGCCGCCCGGCTATCGCAAGCTCGCAACCCACCGTGTTGTGGACGCCAAGACGCCGGCCGCCCGCGCGCGCCGCCTGGCGCTGCTGATTGACGCCTCGGCGCAATTTCGCAGGATGGGCAGCGCAACCCAGATGGAGCCCAGATGACGCTCGCGGAGATGGAAGCCATCGTCCTGGCCTTTCCCGGCGTCGAGAAGGGCATGAGCTATGGCTCGCCGGCCTACAAGCTGAACGGCAAGTTCTTCACCCGCCTGCGCCGCGACGACGCCTCGATGGTGTTGATGGAGGTCAGCCACGACGAGCGCGAGATGCTGATGGAGGCCGAACCCGGCACGTTCCACTTCACCGCCCACTACAAGGACTATCCGTGCGTGCTGGCGCGGATCGACAGCCTGCATCCCGGCTCGTTCCGCAACTTCCTCGACCGCCGCTTCCGCAAGATCGCCAAGAAGACGGCGGTGAAGGCCTACGACGCGGCGGCGGGCGATCAGGAGCCCGGCTGAAGCGCGGGGAATTCCAGCTTGCCGACATCGTAGCCGAGCGCCTTGGTCCGCGCCGTCAACTCGGCGATCCGGGCCGCCGAAGGGTGCGCCTCGCGGGTGTAGAGGTTGACCATCTTCAGGTCGGGCGTCGCCGGGATGAACCAGCCGTCGCCGTGGTCGAGCATCCAGTAGTCGCGGGCTACGGGCACGAAGCCGAACAGCCGATAGCTGACATGGACCTTGGTGTTCTGGCCGGGATTGAGGATCTTCAGCGGGCCGGCGATGACCTTTTCCTTGCCGTCCGGCGTCTTGTCGCGGCAGCCGTCGCGCTCGACCAGACCGCCCCCGGTCCTGAGGTAGTCGGTGTATCCCGCCACGCAGCCATCGGTCAGCGACATCGGCGTGCGGCCGATCTCGTACCAGCGGCCGGCATAGAAGGTCGCGGCCTCCACCGGCTTGGCAGGCTCTGGCGCCTTGGCGCCTTGCGAGCCCGACATAGAGGCGCAGGCGCCACTGGCCAGGGCGAGCGCAAGGGCGGCGGCGGTCAGTGCGGCGGATTTCATGTCAGGGCTCCCTCGACGGGACGATCCCCCGCGGGAGGGTGTACGTTCGGACGAGGCCTAGGGATGCGCGTCAGAACTCGTCTTCGATCATCGCGCGGAACTGTTCGAAGATCTCCTTGGCGTTTTCCTCGGGCGGGGGCGGCGCGTCAGTTTGTGAGGCGTCCCGGGGCGGCGGCGGCGCCCCGGTCAGACGCCCGATCACCGCGCCGTTCTGGACGAGGAGGAGTTCTTCGCCGGGCACGGCTGCGGCGAGCAGGGCCGCGAGCTTTGGCGGCAGGTCGTCGAGATCGATGCGCTTCATCGGCCAAGTCTAGCGCCGGCGGGCGTGACAGGGGAGCCCCGGAACCCTAGGGAAGTCGCATGGCGTACAAGTCGATGCGGGATTTCATGGGCAAGCTGGAGGCCGCGGGCGAGCTGGTCCGCGTCTCCGAGCCGGTCTCCTCTGTGCTCCAGATCACCGAGATCCACCGTCGGCTGCTGGCGGAGAGCGGCCCCGCGGTGCTGTTCGAAAACGTCATCCGCGCCGACGGCGAACGGTCGTCGATGCCCTGCCTGGTCAACCTGTTCGGCACGGTCAAGCGGGTGGCCATGGGCGTGACGCTCGAGGGCCGCGAGCGGACCACCGCGGCCGACCTGCGCGAAGTCGGCGAGCTGCTGGCCTTCCTGCGCGCGCCCGAACCCCCGCGCGGACTGAAGGACGCCTGGGACATGCTGCCGCTGGCCAAGACGGTGATGTCCATGCGCCCGGCCGTGGTGAAGAAGGCGCCTGTGCAGGAGGTGGTCTGGACCGGCTCCGACATCGACCTGTCCCGGCTGCCGATCCAGACCTGCTGGCCGGGCGAACCGGCGCCCCTGATCACCTGGCCGCTGGTGGTCACCAGGGGTCCGTCCGCGACGCGGGAGGACGACTACAACCTGGGCATCTACCGGATGCAGGTCCTGGGGCCCGACCGCACGGTGATGCGCTGGCTGGCCCATCGCGGCGGCGCCCAGCACCACCGCCGCTGGAAAGCCGAGGGCAAGCGCGATCCCCTGCCCGCCTGCGCGGTGATCGGGGCCGATCCCGGCACGATCCTGGCCGCCGTCACCCCGGTCCCCGACACGCTCTCGGAGTACCAGTTCGCCGGCCTGCTGCGCGGCGCCAAGGTCGAACTGGTCGCCGCCAAGACCGTGCCGCTGATGGTCCCGGCCAACGCCGAGATCGTCATCGAGGGCCACGTCCTGCTGGACGACTATGCCGACGAGGGGCCCTACGGCGACCACACCGGGTTCTACAACTCGGTCGAGAAATTCCCGATCTTCCAGGTCAGCGCGATCACGATGCGCAAGGACCCGATCTATCTGACCACCTTCACCGGCCGTCCGCCCGACGAGCCCTCGGTGCTCGGCGAGGCGCTGAACGAGGTGTTCATTCCCCTGCTGCGCCAGCAGTTCCCGGAGATCGTCGACTTCTGGCTGCCGCCGGAGGGCTGCTCCTACCGGATCGCCGTTGTGTCGATGAAGAAGGCCTACGCCGGGCATGCCAAGCGGGTGATGATGGGCGTCTGGAGCTACCTTCGCCAGTTCATGTACACCAAGTGGGTGATCGTCGTGGACGACGACATCGACGCCCGCAGCTGGAAGGATGTGATGTGGGCGATCTCCACCCGCATGGATCCGGCCCGCGACATCACGGTGATCGAGAACACCCCCATCGACTACCTGGACTTCGCCTCGCCGGAGTCCGGGCTGGGATCGAAGATCGGGCTGGACGCCACCAACAAATGGCCGCCGGAGACCCACCGCGAATGGGGCCGGCTGCTCAGCATGGACCCGGCCACCGTCGAGGCGGTGACGCAGATGTGGTCGCGGCTCGGCCTGCCCGGCGACGGCAAGCCGGTCCCCTGACCTTGCGAAGAGCCGGGAAGCGCGCGCAACTGTCGCCCGCACGGGGGACGACGCCATGGACGTGACGGTTTCAGCCCATGCGGCGGCGTTGTGGGTCGGCCTCAACCTGATCCTGCTGCTGGTGCTGTCGGTGCTGGTGGTGCGCCAGAGGCGCCGCCACGGCGTGGCCCTGGGCGACGCCGACATTCCCCGGCTGACCCAGGCGGTCCGCGCCTTCGGCAACGCCACGGAATATGTGCCCGCCGGCCTGATCGCCATCGCCGTCCTGGTGATGGCCGGGGCGCCGCCGATGGTGGTGCATGCCGTCGGCCTGACGCTGTTTGTCGGCCGCGTGGTCCATGCGATCGGCCTGTCGCTGAGCGGCGGCGCCTCCCTGCCGCGCGCCGCCGGCGTGCTGCTGACCTGGATCGCCTACATCCTGGGCGGCGTGGCGTTGTTGTTTTACGCCATCCCCTGAAGCCTTTTCCGCGAAGATGCCCGGTCGGCAAGGCCGCGGCGTCCTTGCCGCAGGCGGCGCGCTCGGCCATATGGCCCGCATGGACGAAAACCTGTTGAACGACGTGGTGGCCGCGGCTCTGGCCGCCGGCGCCGACGCCGCCGAGGCCGTGGGCGCGGAGCGCCGGGCGCTTTCCATCGGCGTGCGCAACGGCGCGCTTGAGGAGGTCGAGCGCGAGGAGTCCCGCGACCTGGGCCTGCGCGTGTTCATCGGCCAGCGCCAGGCCTCCGTCTCCGGCTCCGACGTCAGCGCCGAGGCCCGCGCCAAGCTGGTGGACCGCTGCGTCGCCATGGCCCGGCTGGCCCCCGAAGATCCCTACGCCAGCCTGGCCGACCCTGACCGGCTGGCCCGCGGCGCCCTGCGCGACCTCGACCTCTACGATCCCGCCGAGCCCGCGCCCGAGGCCCTGGAGGCGAAGGCGCGTATCGCCGAGGCGGCCGCGCGCGCGGTCGACAAGGTCACCAATTCCGACGGCGGCTCAGCCTCCTGGTCGACCGGTCAGTGGCGGATGGTCACCAGCGCCGGATTCTCGGGCCTGCACCGCGCCTCGGCCTTTTCGCTCGGCGCCTCGGCCATCGCCGGCGACGAAGGCGGCATGGAAACCGGCTACGACGGCCGCTCCGTGCGGTGGCAGAGCGACCTTCCCGAACCCGACGCCATCGGAACCGAGGCCGGCCGCCGGGCGGCGGGCCGGCTGGGCGCGCGCAAGATCGCCTCGACCACCGCCCCGGTGATCTTCGAGAACCGGCTGGCCGCGTCCCTGCTGGGTCCGCTGATCGGCGCCATCGCCGGCCCGTCGATCGCGCGCGGCACCTCGTTCCTCAAGGACAGGCTCGGCCAGCCGGTGTTCGCCAAGGGCGTCAGCGTCACCGACGACCCGCACCGCGCACGCGGCCTGGGTTCCTCCCCGTTCGATGACGAGGGGGTCGCCAACGGGCCGGTCAGCCTGATCCAGGATGGCGTGCTGACCACCTGGCTGCTGAACACCGCCTCGGCCCGCCAGTTGGGCCTGGCCACCACCGGCCACGCGTCGCGGGGCCTGGCCGGGCCGCCGGGCGTGGGCCCGTCGAACCTCACCCTGCAGCCAGGGACGCGAACCCAGGCGCAGCTGATGGCCGACGCCGGGGCGGGCCTGCTGGTCACCTCGATGTTCGGACCCTCGCTCAACGGCAACACCGGCGACTGGTCGGTGGGCTGTTCCGGGTTCTGGTTCGAGGGCGGCGAAATCGCCTATCCGGTGAGCGAGATCACCGTGGCCGGCAACCTGATCGACATCTACGCCCGCCTGATCCCCGGAGCCGACCTGGAGATCCGCGGATCGTCCAACGCGCCGTCGGTGCTGATCGACGCCCTGGCCATCGCCGGGCTCTGACGGCGGCGGTTGATCCGTGACCCCGACGGGCCTATCGCCGACGCCAACAGATCGAATCACAGGTCAAGAGCCCCGCCATGCCCGACAAACAGCTGCTGCACCTGGTCATCGGTGGCGAACTGAAGAGCCTGGAAGGGCCCGCGCAGTTCAAGGACCTGGACAAGGTCGACCTGGCCGGCGCCTACCCGAATTACCAGCAGGCGCTGGCCGCCTGGCGTGGCAAGGCGCAGTCGACGGTCGACAACGCCCTGATGCGCTATTTCATCATCCACGCGCACCGGCTGCTCGACCCGGCTTCCGATGGAGATGACCATCAGCACTGATCATGACCTTCATTCGCACTCGCGGGACTGCGGCCCTGCTCCGAAAGACCGCTGCGGGCGGGGTCCATCCGTGTCGTCACTGAAGCGGGAGCGTGGCGCGCAGGCGCCCAAGACAAAACGATGAGCGGCCTGAACTGGGAAATCCTTGAGTCGGCGGTGCTGCGGCGCGAGCCGTTCGAGCATTTCCATGTCAACGACGCCCTTTCTCCGGACTGCGCGGCCGCCGTCTGGGCCGACTATCCGGACATCCGCGATTCCGGCTCCTATTCGCTGTCGGACGCCCCGCCCGGGCCGGCGCTTAAGGCGCTGATCGCCGATCTCGAGTCCGATCGCTTCAGGCGGGTCGTCGAGCGGGTCTTCGCGATCGACCTCACCGACCGACCGACGCTGGTGACGCTGCGCGGTCACTGTTCGGCGCGGGACGGACGGATTCATACCGATTCCCGGACCAAGATCGTGTCCCTGCTGCTCTACCTCAACCGCGACTGGCGCGGCGGCGAGGGCCAGCTTCGCCTGTTGCGCGACCGCGCCGACATCAACTCCGAGGCCGTGGAGATTCCCGCGGCCATGGGCTCGTTGGTGGCGTTCCGACGCTCGGATCGCTCCTGGCACGGCCACAGTCGCTATGTCGGACCGCGGCGGGTTCTCCAACTCAACTACCTGCGCTCCACACGCGCATCGTTCATTGGCGGCCTGCGCCACCGCCTCTCGGCCCTCGCCAAGGGTCGACCCGGCCGATGAGTTCGGGTCCGTGTGACCGGTGAGCCGCCTGAAGGTCTGGTCGATGACCACGGGCGAGGTCGGCAGCCGCCACCAGGCCGCCGGCCTGGCCGCCGAACTCTGCCCCGACGCCGTGGAGAAGACGGTCGCCGTCAATCGGCTCTGGGCCCTGGCTCCATCGTCCGTCTTCAGCCTGAGCCTGGCAGGGGTCACCTGCCGGGAGGGCGGCCTCGCCCCGCCCTGGCCGGATGTCCTGATCAGTTGCGGCCGTCGCGCCGGCCTGGTGGCCTTGGCCATTCGTCGCCGCAACAAGGCGGCGATGATCTGCGTTCACATTCAGCGGCCACCGGCGGCCGGGGCCTTCGACCTGGTGGTGGCCCTGCCTCATGACGGCGCCCGCGGCGCCGAGGTGCTGACCGTCGATACCGCGATGCACGGCGTGCGGCCCAAGGCGCTGGCGGAGGCCGCGGCCGCGGGGGACCGGCGCTTCGCCGGCCTGCCTCGCCCCTGGCGCGGCGTTCTGGTCGGCGGCTCGACACGGCGCAATCCGTTCACCGGCGCCGACGCGCAACGGCTGATCGCGCAACTGGACGCCTGGCAGACGCAAAGCCACGGCTCGCTGCTGATCACGCCCTCGCGCCGGTCCTCGCCCGAAGCGATCACCGCCCTGCGGGCCCGCTATGGTGGTTCGCCCTCGGCTTTCCTGTGGGAGGGCGCGGCGCCCAATCCCTATCTGCCGATCCTGGCCCTGGCCGATGAGCTGGTGGTCACCAGCGACAGCGTCTCGATGATCTCCGAAGCCCTGGCCACCCGGGCGCCGGTATGGATCTTCGGCCTGACATCCGGCCACCGACATGCCCGGTTCGTCGATCACCTGCTGGACAAGGCGCTGGTGGCGCGGCTTGGCGACCCGCCGCCGCCGAGCCGGTCCGCGGGGATCGACGCCACCCTGGCGGCGGCCGAGGCGGTGCGGGGTCTGCTGACGCGCCTCGGCGGACCCCAGGCCGGCTGACCGGACTACTCGCGCCGCAGCAACCGCTCGGTCAGCACGGCGCCCAGCATGCCGGCGCGGAACTCGGCCTTCATCCGGGCGGGGTCGTAGAGCGGGCTGTCGACCCAGTCCAGGAACGCCATCCCGGCGGGCTCGCCCTCGGCCAGGTAGCGCTCGAAGACATAGTCCAGCACGCCGGTATTGCCCTGTTTCACATGCAGGTAGCGCAGGGAGAGCTGGTCCAGGGCCTCTCGGATGGGACGGCCCTGGCGAAAATGCAGGTAGAGCACGCTGACGATGCCGGCCCGGTCCGCGCCGGACTTGCAATGGATCAGCGCCGGGTAGGCGATGGTTTCGAACAGTCGCCTGGCGCCGTGCATCTGCTCGCGGCTCGGGACTTCGCGCGAGGTGACGGTGAAATTGACCATCTCAAGGCCCAGCCGGCGGCAGGCGTCCTTCTCCAACGCATGGAAACTCGCGTCGAAACCGCCGCGCAGGTTGACGATGGTCCTGACGCCCCGGGCCTTCCAGGCCGCCAGCTGGTGCGGCCACGGCTGGTTGGTGCGCACAAGTTCCTCGGAGATCCAATGGGCGTTCTGGAACCCCAACCTCAGATAGGCGTGGTCGTTCCACAGATAGTCGGCATAGGCGCGCAGCCGCCCGCCGGGGGTGACAAGGTCGAATCGCGGATCGGTTGGCGCAGCGGTCATCGCGCCCTACCTAGAGCCTTCGGGCCGGCGACGAAAGCCACGCGACACCGAGGACGCGCGGCCGCCGCGCCGCCCTTCTTGACTTCCACCCCGCATCGGACGACGCCAACCCCATGAGCGAGCGCGCCCCGCCAGAGCTTTCCGCCCGCGCCCTGATCGGCCGGGTGGCGCGGGTCTATATGGCGCCGCGCTGGAAGGGCTGGCTCACCGCTCTGTTCGCTGCGATCCTGGTGGCCTTCTTCTCGTCCAAGCTGATCCAGATCCTGGAGCCGGCGACCAACGACCTGATGGTCAACCACAAGGCGGGCGCGTTGTTGATCCTGCCGCCGCTGATCGCCGCCTACGCCATCGGCCGGACGCTCGCTCAGGTGATCCAGGCCTCGCTGGTCAACCGCATCGGCAACGCCGTGGTGGGCGACGTCCAGGTGCAGCTGTTCGGCACGCTGGTCCGGGCCGACCTGGCGCGCCTGCGCAGCCAGCATTCCGGGACTTACGTCTCCTCGGTGCTCTATGACGCGGGCCTGATCCGCGAGGCGGCGACCGCCGGGGTGATCAACTATACCCAGCACCTGCTGACGGTGGTCGGGGCGATCACCATCATGGTCTCCAACGATCTGGTGCTGTCGCTGGCGGTGGTGGTCGCCGCCCCGCCCGCCAGCTGGATCATGCGCCGGTTCTCGCGGCGCACGACCAAGGCCGCCAAGGGAGCGATGGCCGAGACCTCGGCGCTCTCCAGCGCGATCATGGAAAGCCTGGACGGCGTGCGCATCGTCAAGATCGAGAACCGCGAAAGCTATGAGGAGGCCCGCGTCGACCAGGTGGTGCGCCGCCGCCAGGGCCACCTGACCAAGGGCGCCAACGCGCGCGCCTATGCCGCGCCGGCCACCGAACTGCTGATGACCCTGATCACCGCCGGCGTGATCGCCTACGCCGGCTGGCGCTCCGAGCACGGGCACATGACGGTGGGCGCATTCGTCGCCTTCATCGGAGCGCTCGGCATGGCGTCGCAGTCGCTGCGCCAGCTGGCCAACCTGCAGACGGTGTTCGCCGAGGGCATGTCGGCGGCGCGCCGGCTGTTCAGCGCGCTCGACATCGCCCCGGAAGTGCGCGAGCGGCCCGGAGCCCATCCTCTGCCCCGCGGCCAGGCCACCATCCGCTTCGAGCATGTGGGGTTCGCCTACGGTCCCGAAGGCGCGCCGACGTTGAGCGATGTGTCCTTCGAGGCGCGGCGCGGCGAGACCGTAGCGCTGGTCGGCCCGTCGGGCGGCGGCAAGTCGACCATCCTCAACCTGATCCCGCGGTTCTACGATCCCACCGCCGGCCGGGTGCTGATCGACGGCCACGATCTGCGCGAGGTGACCCTGCCATCCCTGCGCGACCAGATCGCCCTGGTGACCCAGGAGCCGTTTCTGTTCGACGACAGCGTGCGCGCCAACATCGCCTACGCCCGGCCAGGCGCGAGCGATGTGGAGATCGAGCAGGCGGCGAAGGAGGCGGCGGCGCACGAGTTCATCCTGGCGCTGCCCGGCGGCTACGGGACTCAGGTCGGCGAGGCCGGAACCCGGCTGTCCGGCGGCCAGCGCCAGCGGATCGCCATCGCCCGCGCCTTCCTCAAGGACGCCCCGATCCTGCTGCTCGACGAGGCCACCAGCGCGCTGGACACCGAGAGCGAGGCCCAGGTGCAGGCGGCTCTGAGGCGGTTGATGGCCGGCCGCGCCACCCTGCTGATCGCCCACCGGCTGTCGACGGTGCGCAACGCCGACCGCATCTACGTCATCGACGGGGGCCGGATCGTCGAGACCGGCGACCATGCCGGCCTGATCCGGGCGCGGGGTCTCTACGCCCGCCTGGCGCAGAGCCAGAACCTGGAGGCCGGCGCGGCGGAGACGGCGGCTTGAAGGGGCTGCTGCGCCATCCCGCGGTGCAGGCAGGACTTGGCTGGCTGCTGGGCGGTTACATCCGCCTGATCCTGGCGACGGTGCGATGGCGTCACGAAAACCTCGATTGTGTCGAGCCGGTGCTGGCGGGCGAGGCCGGCGCGGTGGCCCTGTTCTGGCACGGCCGCATCCCCGTCTGCCTGGCGATGGCCCCGCAGTGGTGGCGCAAGCGGACCAAGGCGCTGATCTCCCCCTCCGCCGACGGCGAGTTCATCGCCCGGGCCCTGGCCATGGCGCGGTTCCCGGCGATCCGCATCTCGACGGCCAAGCCCGGCGACACCGCCAAGGCGCGCCAGGCGGTCGCCGCCTTCCGCGAGGCGGTGGCCCATGTGGCCGGCGGCGGAGCCCTGGTGGTGACCCCCGACGGGCCGCGCGGACCGGGCGAGGTCATCGCCGCGGGCTCGCTGCAGATCGCGCGGCGGTCCGGCCAGCCGGTCTTCCTGATCGGCATCGCCGCCCGCCCGGCCTTCCAGTTCGACACCTGGGACAAGGTGATGTTCGCCGCGCCGTTCGGCCGCGGCGCCGTGGTCTGGGATGGCCCTCTCTATGTCCCACCCAAGGCCGACGAGGCCGCCATCGCCGGCCTGATCCTTGACTGGTCCGCCCGCCTTTCCGCCGCCACCCGCCGGGCCGAGGCGCTGGTCTCGCGGCGTGCGCATTGATCCCGTGCGCGGGCGATGAGAGATAGGCCCGATGGCGCAGACGCACGACGACCACGATCATGGACCCGACTCTCACGCGCACGCCCCGGCCGAGGGGATGTGAGCCGACCGCCGCACACCCTGCCGCTGGCGCTCTACGCCGCAGCGACCGGCCTGTTCGCGCCGCTGGCGCCGGTCGTGCTGCGCCGCCGCGCACGGGCCGGCAAGGAGGACCCCGCGCGCCTGTCCGAGCGTCTTGGGCGCACGACGACGCCCCGACCGGCGGGCCCGCTGGTCTGGCTGCACGGCGTCAGCGTCGGCGAGGGCCTGTCCTTGATCCCGCTGATCACCGCCCTGCGGACACGTCGTCCGGATCTCAATATGCTGGTCACCAACGGCACGGTGACCTCGGCCCAGGTGCTGGCGGGGCGCCTGCCGACGGGCGTGAACCACCAGTTCGCGCCGATCGACACCCCCGGCGCGGCGGCCGGTTTCCTCGACCACTGGCGGCCCGGCGCGGCCCTGCTGGTCGAGAGCGAACTTTGGCCGAACCTGATCGTCGCGGCCCGCGTCCGAAACATCCGCCTGGCGCTGCTGTCGGCGCGGATCACCGAGGCCAGCGCCAAGGGCTGGGGTCGCGCGCCGGCGACCGCGCGCGCCCTCCTTCGGACCTTCGATCTCGTGCTGCCGCAGGACCCGGCGACCGGGGCGCGGCTGGCCCGGCTGGGCGCGGAGGTCGGCCCCTGTCTGAACCTGAAGCGGATGGGCGAGGCGCCACCGGTGGACGCCGCGACCCTGGCCGCGCTGAAGGCCGCCGCCGGGCCGCGTGGGATCGTCCTGGCCGCCAGCACCCACGCCGGCGAGGAGCCGCTGATCGCCAAGGCCGTGCGCGCCGGCGCCCTAGACGCCCTGCTGATCGTCGCCCCCCGGCACCCCGATCGCGGCCCCGCCGTCGCCGCCGAGCTGGCGGGCCTGGGGTTCCGGGTCGCGCGACGGTCCGCCGGCGAGCCGCCCGGTCCGACCGTCACCGCCTATGTGGCCGACACCCTGGGCGAACTCGGCGCCTTCTACGCGGCGGCGGACGTGGTGGTGATCGGCGGGAGCTTTGTCGAGGGTATTGGCGGCCACAATCCATTGGAGGCCGCGCGGCTGGGCTGCGCCATCGTCACCGGCCCCTGGGTCGCCAACGCCTTCGATGTCTATGCCGAGATGTTCGCCGAGGCCGCCGCCATCGGGGCGCGCGACGGGGCGAGCCTGGCCCGGCACATCGCGGGCCTGCTGGACCATCCGATGATCGCGCGACGGATCGGCGAGGCCGCGGCCGACTACGCCGGTCGCCAGGGCGCGGCGCTGGAGGCGGCTCTGGCGTTGATCGAGCCGCTGTTACCGACATGAAACTGGCCACGCCGCGCGGGTGGTACGTCCGGGGCTTGAGCCAGCGCGGAGGCGGCATGCCGGTGACGCGGGCCCTGCTCACCCCGCTGTCGTGGATCTGGGCCGGGGTGACGGCGCGGCGGATCGCCCGCGCGCGCCCCTTCGATCCCGGCGTTCCGGTGATCTGCGTCGGCAACCTGACCCTGGGCGGCGCCGGCAAGACGCCGGTGGTCCGCGCGCTGGCCGAACGGCTGGCGGCGCGCGGCAAGGCTGTGCACCTGCTGTCGCGGGGCTATGGCGGCAGCCTGGCCGGCCCGGTCCGCGTCGATCCCGCGCGCCACACGGCCGCAGAGGTCGGCGACGAGCCCTTGATGCTCGCCGCGCGGTTCCCGGTGTGGATCGCCCGCGACAGGCCCGCGGGCGCCAGGGCCGCGGCGCAGGCCGGCGCCGAGGTCATCGTCCTGGACGACGGCCACCAGAACCCCTCGCTGACCAAGGCGCTGTCAATCGTCGTGGTCGATGGCGAGACCCGCGACGACGCCTGGCCCTTCGGCGACGGGCGGGTGTTCCCGGCGGGTCCCCTGCGCGAGCCGCTGAAGGTCGGGCTGGCGCGCGCCGACGCGGTGGTGATCCTGCTGCCGGCCGACCTGGCGGCGGCGGACCCGGCGCTGGTCCAGACCCTGGACGGCCGGCCGCTCAGCCTGGCGCACCTGCGGCCCGACGCCCCGCCGCCCGGCGGACCCCAGGTGGGCTTTGCCGGCATCGGCATGCCCTGGAAGGTCGAGCGCGCCCTTCAGGCGGCCGGCTGCGACCTCGCCGACTTCGCGCCCTTCCCCGACCATCAGGCCTATGACGAGGCGACCCTTCGCCGGCTGGCCCAGCGCGCGGCGCAATTCGGCGCAGGGCTGGTGACCACCGAAAAGGACTGGGTGCGCCTGCCGCCCGCCTGGCGCGCCCGCGTCGTCGCCTGGCCGGTGCGCGCGGCGTTCGACGATCCGGCGGCGCTAGACGCCCTGCTGGCGAAGGCCGGCCTCTAGCCGGTCGCGCCGGCCTTCTCGGCGAAGCGCCAGCTGGCTTGCGCCAGCGACACCACACGGTCGGCCTGCTGGGCGGCGTGCGGGCTGTTGGCGGTGCCGTCGCGCACCCGGCCAACGATCCCCTGGAGGATGCCCGCCAGCCGGAAGGCGTTGTAGCTGAAGAACCAGTCCAGATCGTGCAGGCCGGAGCGGCCGGTCAGGCTGCAATAGTAGGCGACCGTTTCGTCCATGGTCGGGACGCCATGGGCCTTCTGGTCGGGGATCGTCGCGATCGCGCCGTTGACCCAGTTCATCAGCAGATAGGTGAAGTCCGCCAGCGGTTCGCCCAGCGTTGACAGCTCCCAGTCCAAAACGGCGATGACCTTGGGCTCGGTCGGGTGGAAGATCATGTTGTCGAGGCGATAGTCGCCGTGCACCACGCTGGTCCGCTCCTGCGCCGGCAGGGTGGCGGGCAGCCATTTGATGAGCTTCTCCATCTCCGGGATGTGGTCGGTCTCGGAGGCCTTGTATTGCCGCGTCCAGCGCTCGACCTGGCGACCCATGTAGTTGCCGGGCCGGCCGAAATCCCCCAGGCCGATGGCCTCGTGGTCGGTGTTGTGCAGTTCGGCCAGGGTCTTGATCTTGTCCATGAAGATCGCGTGGCGCTGGGCTGGCTCATACTGCGGCAGCGTCTGGTCCCAGAGGATCCGGCCCTCGACCATGTCCATGATGTAGAACCAGGTGCCGATCACCGCGTCGTCGACGCAGAGCCCGTAGGTCCTGGCCACCGGGAAGCCCGTGGTCCCCATGGCGGTGATCACCTTGTATTCCCGGTCGACCGCGTGGGCCGAGGGCAAGAGCTTGCCCGGCGGCTTGCGGCGCAGGACGTACTTCTTGCCCGGCGTGATCAGCTGGTAGGTCGGGTTGGACTGGCCGCCCTTGAACTGCTGGACCTCCAGCGGGCCGGCATAGCCCTCGACATGGGTCTCCATCCAGCGGGCCAGCGCCGCCTCGTCGAACCGGTGCGATTCGGCCACGGGCTTGGTGCCGGTGTTGAGCGCCTCGCGCTCCTGTTCGGCGGCGGCGTCGACGACGTCGGCCATGGCGTTTCCCCTACAGTTGTTTGAACCCACACTAACGGCCGGGGTGCGCCGGGGGCAAGGCGATCGGCGCGCCAGGGCGGGCCAGCGCCCAATCTTCAGCGCGCCAGCGCGCGCCAGCCGATATCGGTGCGGTGGAAACCTTGCGGCCAGTCGATCAGGGCCACCGCGCCATAGGCCCGCTCGCGGGCTTCGGCGAAGTCGCGACCTGTGGCGCAGACGTTGAGCGCGCGTCCGGCGCCGGCCAGGATCGCGCCATCCGCGCCGGCGGTGGTGCCCGCCTGGAACACCACCACGCCCTCACCGAAGGCCTGGTCGAGACCGCCGATGACGCTGCCGGCCTGGGCGGGACCGGGATAGCCTTCCGTCGCCAGCACCACGCACACCGCGTCCAGGTCGCGCCACACGGGCGGCGGCATCTCGTGCAGCCGGCCGGTGGCGCAGGCCAGCAGATAGGGCACGAGGTCGCTTTCCAGGCGAAGCATCAGGACCTGGCATTCCGGGTCGCCGAAGCGGGCGTTGAACTCGATCAGCTTGGGGCCGTGGCGGGTGGACATCAGCTCCACGAACAGCACGCCGCGATAGGGCGCGCCGTCCGCGGCGATGCCCTTGACGGCCGGCCGCACCAGCCGGTGATCGACCTGATCCACCAGATCGAGAGTGAAGACAGGGGCCGGGGAATAGGTCCCCATGCCGCCGGTGTTGGGACCCTCGTCGCCGTCGAAGGCGCGCTTGTGGTCCTGGGCCCAGCCGAACAGCATCGAGGTCTTGCCGTCGCTAAGCGCGAACAGCGAGCCGATCTCGCCCTCGAGGAATTCCTCGATCACCACCCGCGCGCCGGCCGCCCCGAAGCTCCCGCCAAAGGCGTCGTCGATGGCGGCGTGGGCCGTGGCGAGATCGGCGGCGATGACCACGCCCTTGCCGGCCGCCAGGCCATCGGCCTTGACCACATAGGGCGGGTGGAAGTGGGCCAGCGCCGCCTTGGCCGCCCCGGCGTCGTCACAGATCCGGTAGGCGCCCGTCGGCAGGTGATGACGGTCGCAGAACGCCTTGGTGAACGCCTTGGAGCTTTCCAGCTGTCCCGCCTGCGCCGTGGGTCCGAAGCAGGCGATCTTCGCCGCCTCCAGGGCGTCGGCGAGGCCGGCTTCGATCGCCACCTCAGGCCCGATCACCACCAGGTCAGCGGCGATCTCCCGGGCCAGCGCCACCAGGCGCGCGACCTCGGTGGCCTTGATGTCCCGCACCTCTGAGATCGCCGCCATGCCGGGATTGCCCGGCGCGCAGACCAGCCGCGTCAGCAGCGGCGACCGCGCGATCTTCCAGGCCAGCGCATGCTCGCGCCCCCCGGAACCGACGAGGAGGATGTTCATGGGCGCTGGCTTTCGCGCGAGCGGGCGTAGCGGTCAAGGACCAGCGCCGGGATCATGGCATCATGGGCAGGTTGATGTCCTGGATATTGGCAAAGGTCGGCGGGGGACATGCGTGCGGCGTTCCCCCGATGGCGACTTCTGACTGAGGCTGTGTAAAAACGCGGAGCCGCGAAAATTCCGCGCAATTTCCTACCTGAGGCAGCCGCACACGGGAGGCGCGACGCAAGGTCTGACCGAAAGCGGGCGCCTGGGAGGCAAGGAGTTGCGTGCGATTTTGACCGCCGCGAGTTTTTACACAGCCTGGACTCATCAGAGACGTTGCGGAGGGTCCGCTTTTCGGCGGTGGAAGCGTTGCTGTACATGAGACATCGATCGTAATCTGATTGAAGGCACAGATGATCCTTGCCGTAAGCGGACGGACGCCCCAATGTGACTGCGCTAGCATGTACGAAAGAGATACGGCGGTTTCTCGCACGAGCCGAGCCCGAGGTGCTGTGCATAAGCGGCAAGTGGGGCGTGGGCATTCAGCCCTTAGAGGTGCCTTCATGTTCAAAAACATTGGGAATGCAGATGACGCGATGAAAGCGGTGACTGCGTCGACAACGAGCGCGTTGAAGATGATCGCTGCGGAATCGCCAATCAATGAGCGGCGCGTACGTCCATATGGCATCGTACCCTGATGGCACATGTGGTCATGCTGACTTAGGGGTGCCCCCGTGCCGGAGGATGTCCGCCGAGCGCGCACGAACTATCGCGGCCTGCAAATGACAGCTGACGATGTCTGCTGTCGGCGTGGGAGCGAATGCCCCCCCTGGCGCCAGGCAGTCATCTCGCCTCGCCCCTTACAAACCCTCGCTAGCAGTCGCCGCGCCGACCCGCCCGCCCCTACCCTTCCAGGTCCAACGAATACCCCGCTGACCGCACCGTGCGGATCGGGTCGCTGTCGTCCGAGGCGCCCAGGGCCTTGCGCAGGCGGCCGATATGGACGTCCACCGTGCGGGCCTCGACATAGACGTCGGAGCCCCAGACCGCGTCCAGCAGCTGTTCGCGGGAGAACACCCGGCCGGGGTGCTGCATCAGGTAGTCGAGCAGGCGGAACTCGGTGGGGCCCAGGTGGATCTCCTGGCCCGCGCGCTTTACCCGGTGGGCCACGCGGTCGATCAGCAGGTCGCCGCGACGGACGCGGTCCTCGGCCAGGCCGGGACGCAGGCGGCGCAGCACCGCGCGGATGCGGGCGGTCAGCTCGGTCATCGAGAACGGCTTGACCACATAGTCGTCGGCGCCGGTGTCGAGGCCCCGGACCCGGTCGCTCTCCTCGCCGCGCGCGGTCAGGATGACGATCGGCAGGTTGCGGGTCTCGTTGCGCTGGCGCAGGCGGCGACAGACCTCGATGCCGGAGACCTTGGGCAGCATCCAGTCCAGCACCACCAGGTCAGGCAGCCGCTCGTCGATCATCACCAGCGCCTCCTCGCCGTCGCCGGCGAGACGGACCTCGTAGCCCTCCTTCTGCAGGTTGTATTGCAGCAGGGTGGCGAGCGAATCCTCGTCCTCGACGACCAGGATGTGCGGCGTCACCGACATGGGCGCATCACAGGCACGGGGCGCATCACAGACATGGGGCGCATCAGGTCCGCAGGCCGTCGGTCTTGGGCCGGATCAGCATCATCTCGTCGCCGGTGATCTGGTAGTGGATGATCTCGGCGATGTTGGTGGCGTGGTCACCGATCCGCTCAAGATTCTTGGCGACGAACAGCATGTGGGCGCAGGCGGTGATCGTGCGCGGATCGCCCATCATGTAGGTGAGCAGCTCGCGGAACAGCGAATTATAGTGCTCGTCGACCTCATCGTCCTGGCTCCACACCGCCAGCGCGCCTTCCAGGTCCGAGCGCGTGTAGGCGTCGAGCACACTGGCGAGCCTGGCCAGCACCAGCTTGCCCATCCGGTCGATCGACCGGGTGAGCGGGGTCAGCGGATCGGACTCGATGATCACCAGGGCGCGCTTGGCGATGTTTTTCGCCAGGTCGCCGCAGCGTTCCAGGTTGTTGGCCACCTTCATCGCCGCCACCGCGCGGCGCAGGTCGTCGGCCACCGGCTGGCGCAGGGCGATCATCCGGATGGTCCGGCGCTCGATTTCGCGCTCGGCCTCGTCCAGCCTGTCGTCGCGGGCCACCACCGACATCGCCAGATCCTGGTTGCGCTTGACCACCGCGGCGACGGCGTCGGCCACCTGGGCCTCGGTCAGGCCGCCCATCCGGGCGCATTCCGCCGCCAGGCCGTTCAGCTCGTCCTCGTAGGACTTGACGATATGTTCGTTCATCCGCGTCTCCCCGACGTGCCGCCGGTTTTCAAGCGCCCAGCGCGGGCTTCACGTCGCCGACGCCCCTTGACGGCTCCCAGCGCCTGCGAACCTAGCTCGCGGTGTGCCGCCCCTATGCTACGCTCTCATGACATTTTCGCGACAGGGCGAAGGGCGTTTTCGGGGGCCAGCGGCAGATAGGCTGTGAAGGTGGAGCCCTGCCCCGGCGCACTCTCGACCACCAGGCCCCCCCGATGGCGGTTGGCGATATGCTTGACGATGGCCAGGCCCAGGCCGGTGCCGGCGCGTTCACCGCTCTTCTGGCCCTCGACGCGATAGAACCGCTCGCTCAGCCGCGGCAGGTTCTCGCGGGCGATTCCCGAGCCCTGATCGCTGACCCGCAGCACCGCATAGAGGCCCTCGGCGCGGTCTGGGGTCAGCAGCGACAGCCGCGCCGCCGCCGGCCGCTCGCCCGCCACAGCGTGAACCGCGGTCAGGGCGACGAGCACGCGGATGCCGACGGCGCCACCGTCGGGCGAGTATTTCAGCGCATTGTCGATGAGGTTCTGGGCCACCTGCACCAGCTGGTCGCGGTCGCCGACCACGGATGCGGTCCCGGCCTGCGGCAGGTCGGGCACCAGCCGCACGTCACGCTGGCGGGCCAGCGGCGCGGCGGCGTCGACCGCATCCATCACCGCGCGGGCCAGATCCACGCGGTCCCCCGGCGCCACATGCTCGTTGAGTTCGATGCGGCTCAGCGACATCAGGTCGTCGATCAGCCGGTTCATCCGCTCGGTCTGGGCCTGCATGATCGCCAGGAACCGGTCGCGGGCGCCTTCGTCCTGGCGCGCATGGCCGCGCAGGGTCTCAATGAATCCGGCCAGCGAGGCCAGGGGCGTGCGCAGCTCGTGGCTGGCGTTGGCCAGGAAATCGGCGCGGGTGCGCTCGACCTGGCGCAGTTCGGTCTCGTCGCGGAAGGCCAGCAGCGCCAAGCGCCCGCCCTCGGGCGCGGTCTCCAGCGGCCGGGCATGGGCGCGCAGGGTCTTGGGCTGGACGCCTGGACTCTCATAGACGCAATCCGCCGCGATGCCGCCGAACAGCGCCTCGTCGACCGCCTCCAGCACCTGCGGATCGCGGATCGCGGCGACCAGCAGGCCGGTCTCCTGGTCCAGCCGGAAGAGCTCGCGCGCGGCGCGGTTGGCGAACAGGTAGCGGCGCGTGGACAGGTCCTCGGCGGCGCCGCCGGAAATCACCAGGATTGGATCGGGCAAGGCGTTGGCGAGGCGCGCATACGGGGCCCCAGCCGCCTGTGGGTCATCGGGTTCCCGCGTCGCCGCAACCGGATCGCCTCGCCCGGCGACGAGCAGAAGAGCCAGCGCCACGACCGCAACGAAGACCGCTCCGGCTAGCCCTGCGACAACCGCCAGCTGACCCGAGGCGATCAGCAGACCGAACGCCGCCAAGGCCGCCGCCGCGACACCCGCGATGGGCCAGGGCGAGCGCTCAGTCGGTCGAGGCGACGGGGGCGGGGACAGCGGCGATTCTCCGTTGCGACTATCCTAACATCCTCATTCCTGTGTCAGGCGGGTGACAAGCGCCGCGACGGGGATCGATGATCGATGTCGACCCGATCCGCCGCGGGTCGCGGCCGCTGGCGGCGTCACTCACGCTAGCCAGGGGCGGCGGGCGGCCTTAAGGGTGCCGGCGGGCGGCGGCGCAGGTTGAGTGGAAGCATGGATGAGCGGTTGGCCGCGGCGGATGCGGCGCTGAAAGCGGGCGGCGGCGACGATGCGATCCGCTCGCTGGAGGAGCTTCTGACGGCCGATCCCGTCCAGCCGGCGCCCGTCTATCGCGCGCTGCTGGTCCAGTTGTATCGCGCCAATCGCCTGGAAGAGGGCGTGACCTGGGGCCTGGCCGGGGCTGAGCGGTTCCCGCGCGACTTCGAGATCCACAACATCCTGGGGGTCTTCTACCGCCGCCTGTTCCGCTACCCCCAGGCGCTCGAGGCCCTGGACAAGGCGGTCCGGCTGGCGCCGAACAATCGCTCGGTGCTGTCGAACCGGGGCAATGTGCTGCTCGACATGGACGATGGGGTTCGCGGCGAGGCGGTGTTCGCCAAGTTGGTCCGCGCCGAGCCGCGCAATTCCGAATATCAGCGCCAGCTCGGTCGGGCCCTGGTCAAGCAGGACAAGCGGGCCGCGGCCATGACCCGATTCCGCCAGGCCGTGGCGGTCAAGAAGGACAATGTCGAGGCCTGGATGGACATGATCGGGCTTGCGAACGAGGACCTTCACGCCGCCGAGACCGAGACTCTGATCGACCGTGGGCTGGAGGCCAATCCCGACCATCCGCGGCTGCTGGAGGCGCGCGCGGTGATCCTGCGCCGCGCCGGCCAGGCGCGCCGCTGCGAGGCCTATCTTCTGGAACTGCTGCCGCGGATGGAAACCGCCGGCTGGCTGCACTATCAGCTGGGCAACATCGTCGCCGACTTCGACCGGCCTCGCGCCAACCTCCACCTGCGTCGCGCCGTCGAGCTGGAACCCGACAAGCTCGACTATCTGATGGCCCTGATCGAGAGCCTGGAGCGGACGCGCGAAGGCGACGAGGGCGCCAATATCGAGGAGTCCTATCAGCTGGCGCTGCGCGCCCTGGCCTTCCAGACCACCCGGCCCGGGCATCTGAAGGTGCTGAACGAGACGCTGATCCGCGTCTGCGACTTCGACGCCCTGAGCGCGCTTGGCGATTTCGCCAGCCTCGGGCGCGGCTGGGCGAACAGCAACCGCCACACCGCGCTCCTGAAGCAGCTGGCGCAGGTGAAGACCCTGGATGACCGCTACGAACTGCTGGAGCAGCACCGCATCTGGGCCAGACATGCCGAGGCCGCGGCCGCGAAGAACCCGATCCGCCGGCCGGCGCCAAGGTCACCAGACGGCAAGATCCGACTGGGATTCATGTCGTCGGACCTGCGCCAGCATCCGGTCGGCTATTTCGCCCTTCCCTTGTTCGAGCACGTCGACGCCGAGCGCTTCGAAATCTACTGCTACTCGTTCTACCAGGGCGACCATGCCGACCGGCTGCAGGCGTTCTTCGCCTCGAAGTCGACCGCCTACCGGTGGCAGCCGGAGATCAATTCGCGAGAAGCCGCGCAAGTGATCGCCGACGACGGCCTCGACATGCTCATCGAGCTCGGCGGCTCAACCCACATGAACCGCCTGGACGTGATGGCCTATCGCCCGGCGCCGAAGCAGGCCAGCTGGCTGGGCTATCCCCACTCCGCGGGACTCTCGACGATCGACTACCTGATCTGCGACCCCTTCAACACGCCGCCGCGCCGCGACCTGCTGATCGAAGAGCCGCTCCTGATGCCGCACAGCTGGATCGCGCTCGGCCGGATGGTGTTTTCCGAGAGCCATGTGATCGCGCCGGGCCTGCCGCAGGACCGGGCAGGCGCGATCACCTTCGGCACCGCCAACAATCCGCACAAATACAATCGCGAGACGTTTTCGCTCTGGTCGCGGGTGTTGGGCGCGACCCCCGGGTCGCGGTTCATGTTCATCCGGCCGGAGGGGAGTGCGGCCAGCTTCCGGCGGCATATTCTGGCGGAATTCGGCCGCCACGGGATCGCGCCGGAGCGGATCGTGTTCAGCACCGTCCGTGGCGTCCACATGCCGTTCTACAACGAGATCGACATCAGCCTGGACACGGTTCCGCTGACCGGCGGCACCACCACCACGGAGTCGCTCTGGATGGGCGTGCCGGTGGTCAGCCTCATCGGCGAGGCTTTCTTCGAGCGGCTGAGCGGCTCGATCCTGGCCAACAGCGGCCTCGCCGATCTCGCCACCGAGGACAAGGACGCCTTCGTGCGCATCGCCACGGATCTCGCCGCCGACCGCCCGCGCCGCGAAGCGCTGCGCCACAGCCTGCGCGAGCAGATCAAGGCCGGGCCGCTGGGCCAGACCGAACAGTTCGCCCGCGACTTCTACGACCTGATCGCGCGCACGGTGCGGCCGACCGGCTGAGCCGCCCCTACGCCCGGAAATATTCGGCCATCAGGTCGTCGGGACGGGGCCGGAAGATCAGCTCGCCCGGCCCACCGGCGAACACCATCATGCCGCGCGGCACGGCACGGCCGATCACCCGCACGCCTTGCGAAATCACCGCGTCGTCCGCGACCACGGCGCCGGCGACGACCGCGCTGCCCGGATAGAGCACCACCCGCTCGCCGATCACCGGGATCTGGTCCTTGTGCCGGCCGACGGTGGCGTTCTGGTAGAGCACCAGATGGTTTCCATAGGTCGCCTTGGCCAGGACAATGCCGACGCTGTGGCCGATGTAGAAGACCTCGGGCATAGCGATTTCATAGAACAGGTCGATGCCGTTCAGCGCCTTGTTCATCAGGAACAGCCGGGTCGGGGCGGCGGTGTCGCCGGACCGTGTCCAGATCGTATTGGCGAGGTAATACAGATAGATCGTGTGCTGTGACGACTGCAGGACGTTGAACTCGCCGGGACGCCAGGGCGCGCAGGCGTCGATGCAGCGCCCCAGCCTGACCAGCGCCTCGTCGAGGTGGGCGTCGACCGTGGCGCGAAACGCGGCCTCGCGGCCATCGGGGACGATCGCGGCGCATTGGGCGACGGTGTAGTCGAGCAGGCTGGCGCGCGTGTGATCGCGGAGTTTCAAGCCGTCAGCCTCCGCAGATAGTGGCGCACCACATCCTTGACCGGCGTCGGTGTGACGCCGAGCGCGCGCAGCCGCGAAATGTCGGCCCGGGGCGGCGGCGGCGGCGAGGCGTCGCCCTTGAAGGCGACCTTCCACCCGGCCTCGAGGAAGAGGTTGGCGATCTCGGCGTTGGCGGTGAGCTCGCCGCCGGCCACGTTGACCACGCCGGTCGCCGGTTTCTCGGCCATGGCGATCAGCGCCGAGACCACATCGTCCAGATGGATGTAGTCGCGGGCGATGTGCGGGCTGGAGTCCAGGTTGAGGTCGCGGGTCCTGGCCGCCTCGATCAGCCAGGCGGACAGGAAGCCTGGCGAGTCCAGCAGCCAGTCGAAGACATTGGCCAGCCGGGCGACGGCGCCGCGCCCTTCGGTGCGGGTGAGCGTGATGTTTTCCCCCAGCGCCTTCGACAGATCGTAGGTGCGGCGCGGGTCGGCCGGGTCGAAAACCAGCGGCAGCGTCTCACTGGCGACCGCCACCGGCTGGCCGTCGTAGAGCCGGGTCGAGGAAAGGTAGATCAGCTGTTCGAAGCGGCCGGCGCGGACCAGTTCGCTGACCAGGCTGGCGTGGGCCTCGACGGTGTCGAACGGGCGGCGGTCGTAGTCGGCGGTCAGGCCCGCGCAATAGAACACCACCCCCATGTCGCGGCCGAACAGGGTGCGGTCGTCACGGGCCGGCGCATAGACGTCCCAGCCTTCCACCGCCAGCCGCGCCTGCAACCTGCGGCCGACGAAGCCGGTGGCGCCGATGACTGTGGCCAGGCCGGTCATCGGGGCGGGTCGCCACGCTGGCCGATGCGTCGTGCTGGCGCCCCGGCATAGATCGCCATCGCGGGAACCTCGCCGCGCACGACCGAGCCCGCCGCGATCACCGCGCCTCGGCGGATGATCGCACCGTCCAGCACCACAACATTGGCGCCCAGCCAGACGTCCTCTTCGATCACGATCCCGCCCTTGGATGGCTGAAAGCCCTGGTCGCGGATGCGCCGCGTGGTGTCGGCCACGGCGTGGTTGGTGGGGGCCAGAGTGCAGTTGGCGGCGATCGCCACGGCGTCGCCGATGGTCACGCCGTTGCCGCTGTAGATCACCACGCCGGAATTGATCGCGCAGTCGGCGCCGATCACCACGTCGCCCATACCACCGGCCGGCTTGATCTTGACGAAGGCGTCGATGACCGTGCGGGGGCCGATGGCGATCCGGGTGCCGCGCACCGACTCCTCGATATCCGCCAGGGCGGAGATCTTCGCTGTGGGATCGATCTGCAGCATCCCCGCGGCCCCTAAACCAGGTGATCAGGGTAGGCCGCATCGCGCGGCGAGATCAACGCCGGCGCGTGGGGCCAGGCGATGGCGAAGGCCGGGTCGTTCCAGCGGACGCCGGCCTCGTGACCCGGCTGGAAGACCGGGGTGATCTGGTAGAGCACGTCGGTGTCGGGCTCGAGCGTCAGGAAGCCGTGGGCGACCCCCTCCGGGATCAGCAGGGCCCGGGCGTTGTCCGCCGACAGCTCGGCCGAGACCCACTGTCGACAGGTGGCGCTGTCGCGGCGCAGGTCCAGCGCCACATCGAATATCCGACCCCGGACCGCTCGCACCAGCTTCACCTCGGCGTGCGGCGCAGGCTGGTGGTGCAGACCACGTAGGGTTCCGGGGTGCGGGTTGCGCGACAGGCTGGTCTGCACGGGGCTGAACGGATGGCCGGCGGCGGCGAAGTCCTCCGGGCAGTGCAGGCGCGCGAAGGCGCCGCGCTCGTCCTCGTGCGCCTCAATGTCGATGACCATCACGCCGGCGATCGCGGTCGTCGAAAACCGCATCAGGCCAGGATCCGGCTCATGGGATGACCGTGGTCACGGGCGAGGCGGTGACGAAGCGGCCGCCCCAGTCGCGGATGAAGGCCGTCTGGCCGATGATTTCGTCCTTCAGGTTCCAGGGCAGGATCACCAGGTCGTCGGGCCGCACCTCGGCGATGGCGTCGGGACTGAGCACCGGCAGGTGGCTGCCGGGCAGGAACCGGCCCTGCTTGGCCGCGCTGGCGTCGAACACCACGGCGATGTCGGCGGTCGTCGTGCCGCAATAGTTGAGGAAGGTGTTGCCCTTGGCCGCCGCGCCATAGGCGCAGACCCGTCGGCCGGCCGCCTTTTCCGCCGCCAGGAAGGCGCGAAAGCTGGCGCGCACCGCCTCGACCCTGGGCGCGAAGCCGGCGTAGGTCTCGATCCGGCCAAGGCCGGCGGCGGCCTCGTCGGCCCGCAGCACGCACAAGGCGTCGGTTTCCGCGTGACTGGCGGCCTGGTGACAACACAACAGCCGCAGCGACCCGCCGTGGGTGGAAAGTCGTTCGACATCGAACGGTCTTAGATCCTTGGCGCGCAGCACCTGCTCCACCGCCAGCAGCGACAGGTAGGAAAAGTGTTCGTGATAGATGGTGTCGAACTGCACCTTGTCGATCAGGTTCAGCAGGTGCGGGAACTCGAAGGTCAGCACGCCCTGCGGCTTCAGCACCGCGCGAAAGCCAGCCACGAAGTCGGCGATGTCGGGCACGTGGGCCAGCACATTGTTGGCCGCCATCAGGTCCGCGCGCACGCCGCGCGCCGCCAGATCGCGCCCGGTCGCTTCGCCGAAGAACGCCACCTCGGTGGGCACCCCGACGGCGCGCGCGGCCTCGGCGGTGTTGGCGGTCGGCTCGACGCCCAGCACGGACATGCCCATGTCGATGAAATGCTTCAGCAGATAGCCGTCGTTGCTCGCCACTTCGACGACCATCGCCTGCGGACCCAGGCCGAACCTCTCGGTCATGGCCATGGCATAGCGCCGCGCATGCTCCACCCAGCTGGTCGAATAGGACGAGAAATAGGCATAGCCGTCGTCGAAGATCGCGTCGGCCGGGACGGCGTCATCGGCCTGCACCAGGAAACACCGGTGGCAGACCCGCACGTGCAGCGGATAGGACGGTTCCGATCCGGCGGCGAGCTGCTCGGCGGTCAGGTAGCTGTTGGCCAGGGGCTGGCGGCCGAGATCCAGGAAGGTGTGGATCAGCGGCGTCTTGCAGAAGCGGCAGGCGGGCGGGGTCATGCGCCGCCTTCGTAGGCCGCGATCTGGGCCCGGCACAAGGCCAGGGCGTCCTC
>NZ_JANMBF010000184.1:0-6226 GCF_031360265.1 Phenylobacterium sp. | reverse complement strand
CAGGACGCGGCCTCGGTCGCCGGCCTGATGATCACCACCGAAGCGGCCATCGTCGAGGCGCCCAAGAAGGGCGGCGGCGGCGGCGGCATGCCCGGCGGCGGCGGCATGGGCGGCATGGGCGACATGGACTTCTAGTCCACGAAGCTCAGACGTTCAGACTGAACGAGGGCGGGACCGCAGGGTCCCGCCCTTTTTCATTGCGCCGTTATCTCCTCTCCCCAGCGAAGACTGGGGAGAGGCAGGGTGAGGGCCGGTGCGTGCAGCGCAACCGCGCCGGATGACAGCCCAGGGGCCCTGCCTTCCGCCAACGGCCCGCGCTTGCACCAAGGCTCATGTTCTTCTATTGTTCCAAGATGGGCCCAATTCGCAGCCGCCGCGAGCGACTCCTCCAATCGCGCGCCCGCCGCATGCGCCGGTCGGACACCGACGCGGAAGCCAAACTGTGGAACGCACTGCGGGACCGCCGCCTCGGTGGATGGAAGTGGCGTCGCCAGACGCCGATCGGCCCGTACATCCCCGATTTCCTCTGCGTCGAGGCAAGCCTTGTCGTGGAGTTGGACGGCGGCCAGCACGCCGACCGCATGGACTACGACGACCGACGCTCAGCCTACCTCAAGCGGAGGGGCTTTCGGGTGCTGCGTTTCTGGAACTCCGCAGTGCTCACAAATCGCGACGGCGTTTGCGACGGAATTCTCGACGCCTGCGGCGGTGATGCGCCGCGCCAAGACGAAGACGCCTCCTCTCCCGCGCCGCGCGCGGGAGAGGGCAGGGTGAGGGCCGGCTCGTGAGATCGACCCGCACCGGATGACGGTGCGAGGATTCCTGTCGTCGGCTGCCGGCCCTTGAGCTGTCATCCGGCGCCATCCCACCGCACGAGCCGGCCCTCACCCTACCCTCTCCCCAGTCTTCGCTGGGGAGAGGTGACTGTCTTGACTGACCTGATCAGGCAGGGACGCAATGCCCGACGCACCGGTGGGAGTCTCGATGCGCGCCGCTCTGTTCGCCCTCGCCCTCCCAACAATGTCATCCCGGTTTTCGCCGCAGGCGAAAGACCCATCCAACCCAGAGCCCGCCAGCCATCGCCGCCTGCAGGTCCGGATGCAGCGGCGGCGGAGCCATCATCTCAAGATACAGGTCCGCCCAGCGTGGATTGTCCTTTTCGATCAGGCGAATCTTCCAGGCGCGGCGCCGCCGCTTAAGCTGCTTCTCGAAGCGGATCGCGTCCTGCACGTCGCCGAAGCCACGGAAGAAGACGAGCCGATCAACGCCGTGGTCACGGGTGAATCCCGGCGTCGCCTTGGCCCTGTGCTCCGCCGTCCGACGTTCGAGGCTGTTGGGTCACGCTGACGTAGAGCCAATGTGCCCTACGTCCGCATCTGACGCACCCGCCTGTTTCACTGTCCCTCGCATGTTGGACGCGCTGACCATCACCGAGGCCGAAGCGGCGGGGCTCTCCGAGCTCGCCGCCCTGGACCTGGCCATGGCCCGCGACTTCGCCGCCCGCGCCCGGGCGGCCGAGGACCCGGAGATCGCCAACGACCTGGCCCGCACCTATCAGCGGATGGGGCGCTCCTACCGCCAGTCCCTGGCCCTGAAGGTGCGGCTGGCGCGCGAGATCGGCCAGGCCGAGCGCGAACCGCCGCCGCTACCCCCACCGGTTTCCCGCGACGAGGCGCGCAGCGAGGCCCGGATCGCCGAGATCCGCGGACCCGTCCAGCGGGTCATCTGGGCCGAGCACGAGCCGGCCGAGGGCGCCGATCCGGACGACGACGTCGCTGGCCACTATTTCGACCTGCTGGAAGAGCGGCTGGAACTCTATTCCCGCGACCACCGCTTCGGCCTGGAGCCGCTGGACGACCACGTGGTGTCGCTCTGCCGCGCCATGGCCCTCGACGTGAGGCTCGCCCGCCGCTGGCGCGAGCTTCCCGATCCGCCCCCAGAAGCCTTCGACGAGGCCGACACCGGCCCGGACGATGAGCCCGCCTGGCGCGGCTCGGGGTGAGCGCGGAGCCATTCGCCCAAGGCGCTGCCGGATTCAAACACCAAGACCACCAAGACCACGAAGGCGTCCGGGCAAGACCAGGCGCCGCCCTCGGCATGGCCGCTTCGTGGTCTTTGCGGTCTTCGTGGTCTTCGTTTCCTCAAGGGCAGCGCCCGCGCGGCGCTGGCGCGCACGCGGACATGCGCCCTATGGTGACGGCCTCGCCAGGAGGCCCCCATGCTGCTGTCGGATCTGAAGGTCGTCGAATGGTCCACCTGGATCGCCGGGCCGGGCTGCGCGGCGGTGATGGCCGACTGGGGCGCCCAGGTCATCAAGATCGAGAGCTCGGCGGGCGACGCCACGCGGGGGTTCTGGCCCGACACCGCCGAGAGCCCCGGCAACCCGATCTTCTCATGCGAGAACCGTGGCAAGCGCGGCGTGGTGTTGGACGTGGGCAAGCCGGACGGCCGCGCGGCCCTGCTGGCGATCCTGAAGGACGCCGACGTGTTCATCACCAACGTGCGGCCCGGCGCGCTGAAACGGGCGCGGCTCGACTACGACAGCCTGAAGGCCGCGTTCCCGACGCTGATCTACGCCAATGTCACCGGCTATGGCCTGACCGGCCCCGAGGCCGATGTGCCGGCCTTCGACCTGACCGGGTTCTGGACCCGCAGCGGGGTGGCGCACGCGACGATCCCGCCGGACCAGGAGCCGTTCACCTGCCGGCCGGGGTTCGGCGACCATATGACGGCGATGGCGACGCTGTCGGCGATCCTGGCCGCGGTGCATGAGCGCCACACAACCGGCCGTGGCCGCCAGGTGGAGACGGCCCTGATCCGCGCCGGCAGCTACGCGCTGGGCTGGGACTATGCGATCCACCTGCGCTATGGCGCGGCGGTCACCGCCCAGCCGCGTGACGACCGGCCGGCGGCGCTGGGCGGGTTCTTCCGCACGAAGGACGACCGCTGGTTCTGCCTGGCCGCGCGCGGGCCGCGCGATTTCCCCGCGGTGATGGGGGCGGTGGGCCGGCCCGACTACATCGACGATCCGCGCTGCGTCCTGCCGATCACCGACCTGGATGTGGTGCGCGAGATCCGCGCCGTGCTGGATGCTGCGTTCGCGGGGATGACCTTGGCTGAGGCCCTGGCGCTGATCAATTCGGTCGACGTGATCTGTGCGCCGATGGCGACGCTCGACGAGGTGGTCGCCGACCCCACGGCGCACGAAGCCGGCTGCTTCGTCGAGACGCCGGACGGCTGGGGCGGCAGCTTCCTGGCGCCGGCGGCCCCGGCGCGGTTTCCGGGGACTCCTACCGGGCCGGCCGGACCCGCGCCGAAGCTTGGCGAGCACACCCGCCAGGTGCTGGCCGAGGCGGGCTATGACCCGGCCGCGGTGGACGCCCTGATCGCCGCCGGCGCGGCCTGCTAGCTGCGCAGGTCGTCGCGCAGGATCATCCCGCCGATCCAGCTGGTGACGCCGGTGACGATGGCCGCCAGCACGCCGGCGACCAGGCCATGGACGTGAAAGCCCGGCACGATCAGCGACACCAGGCCGATCATCGCGGCGTTGACGATCAGCAGGAACAGCCCAAGCGTAAGGATGGTGAGCGGCAGGGTGAGAAGGGTCACCACCGGCCGCACGACGGCGTTGACCACGCCCAGCAGCAGGGCCGCCAGGATCAGGGCGGTGCTGCCGCTGACCACAATGCCGTGGACCAGCTTGGAGGCGATCCACAGCCCCAGGGCGCCGAATATGGCGCGGACGATGAGTTTCGCGAGCATTTGGCCCTCCCCGGCGGCATAGACTGGACAGTAGAGCGCCTGGCGGCGTCCAGGGGAAGGGTTTCGGCGCCGACACCGACCCGGCGCAATTTCGCCGCAGCCTTGGGCGCAGGCTTTGGCCATCTGGCAGGGGAAGTCGAGATCATGATGCGACCATTGGCGGCGGCGACGCTGTTGCTCGCGCTGGCCGGCCCCGCGGGGGCGCAGCCGCGCCAGGCCGGACCCGACGCGGTGCTGGAGATCCCGGGCCCCCGCGATCTCTCGGGCGAGGGACCCGGCGACGGAGCCCCGCGCGCGCAGCTGTTCATCAGCCCGTCGGGTGAGCCGTTCCGCGGCGTTGACGGCCTGGGCGCCTGGCTGGCCGGGGCCGACACCGACCATGACGGGTCGGTGACGCTGGCGGAGTTCCGCGCCGACGCGCGACGCTTCTTCCAGGTGCTGGACGCCAACCATGACGGCGTCATCGACGGCTTCGAGAGCCAGGCCTACGAACGCGAGATCGCGCCTGAGATCGCCCGGCTGATGTTCGACGACGGCGGGGCGGAAGGTCGCTCGCGCGGCTGGTTCGGCCGGCGTCGCCCCGCGGCCACGCCGGGCGGGCCGCCCGCGCCGATCGCCGCGGGACGCGAGGGCGCGGCGCGCTATTCGCTGCTCAACGAACCCCAGCCGGTGGCCGCGGCCGACGCCAATTTCGACGGCAAGGTGACGCTGGCCGAATGGATGGCCGCCACCGACCGGCGCTTCGCCAAGCTGGACCACGCCAGGACCGGGCGGCTGACTCGCGAGAGCCTGGCGCCGCAGCCCGCGGACCGGAAGAAACGCTGAGGATCAGCCGACGCTTACCGCTTCGACCCGCGGCACCGTCTCGCTGAGCCGGCCGCCGATGCGGATGGGCTCCACCCGGCGCGCGAGGCCGCTGGCGTCGTCGGTCTCGACGAACACGCCGCAGACCGTCGCCGGACCCTCGGCGGGCTTGTAGCGGCCGCCGGCGATGCGGGTGGTGAACCGCCGCAGCGGCTCTTCCTTCTGGTTGCCGATGACGCTGTCGTAGTCGGCGCAGGCCCCGGCGTCGGTCTGGTAGGCCGTGCCGCCGACCAGGATCTGGCAGTCGGCGGTGGGGACATGGGTATGGGTGCCCACCACCAGGCTGGCGCGACCGTCGCAGAAATGGCCCATGGCCATCTTTTCCGAGGTCGCCTCGGCGTGCATGTCGACGACGATGGCGTCGGCCGCCGCGCCCAAGGGGCAGGCCTCCAGCGCCTTGTCCACCGCGGCGAACGGGTCGTCGAGCGAGTCCATGTGCACCCGGCCCAGCAGGTTGATCACCAGGATCTGCCGGCCGCCCTCCGTCTCGAACAGCTGGGCGCCACGGCCCGGCGCATCGGAGAAGGCCGAATAGTTCAGCGGGCGAATGAGCCGGGGTTCGCGGACGATATAGGTCAGCGCCTCCTTCTGGTCCCAGGAGTGGTTGCCCAGCGTCAGCGCGTCGGCGCCGGCCTCGAACAGCTCGCGCGCCGTCGATTCGGTGATGCCGAACCCGGCCGCGGCGTTCTCGGCGTTGACGATGACGAACTCCAGGCCCAGCCGTCGGCGCAGGCCCGGCAGGTGGTCGGCCAGGCCCTCGCGGCCCGCGCGCCCGACCACGTCTCCAAAGAAGGCAAATCTCATCGCCCCTCTCTAGCGACTTCCCCGCGCCACTTCTATGTAGGCTGTCTCGGTGACGATGGCGTCGAGGCGCTGATCGTGGGGGCCGGTGGGCACGCGGTCCACTTCCTGGCCGGCATAGGCCACGCCCAGCACGAACACCGGGCGGATGGCGCGCAGACTGGCCAGCGTCCGATCGTAGTGGCCCGCGCCCTGCCCCAGACGTCCGCCGCCACGGTCGAAGGCCAGCAGCGGGGCGACGATCAGATTGGGCAGCACTTCCGGGGCGGAGGCTGGCGGGGCGGGAATGCCGAAGGCGTCCTTGACCAGGGCTTCCCCCGGCCGCCAGAGCCGGAACCGCAAGGACGACCGCCGGTCGGTGGCCATGGGCAGGGCGCGCCGCATGCGGCCGGGGTCGAGGCCAAGGATCGCCTCCAGGATGGGGTCCGGATCGAATTCCGAGCCCAGGGCGCAGTAGCCGCCCACGACGCTGAACCGGCCGAACCGCGAGAGGGGCAGGCGCCGCGCCGCGCGCTGGCCGGCGTCGGGGGTTGCATCGGCAAGCCGGCGGCGCAGGCCCCGCATCCGCACGCGCATCGCCGCCTTGTCGGAAATCTCGGTCACGGCCAGAAGCTACAGGGACCAGAGGCTACAGGGAAACAGAGACAACAGTGGAAAGGGTGGCGGCGCCGTGAGAACCGTGAAGGACTGTTTCATTCCCTCGACCTGGTAGACCAGGTGGGCGCCGTGTGCCCGGGACCAGGATCCCGGCCAGGGACAGCTCCCTATGAGTGAATTAAGGTCGCTGGAATATGTCGCC
>NZ_JANMBF010000177.1:0-37971 GCF_031360265.1 Phenylobacterium sp. | reverse complement strand
TTGGGGTGGGGGTGCAAACTCGGCGGCGGGCGTTGGTTCACAGGTCTTCGGTGCGACGTCTCCGACTCAGAGCTGACACCCCCACACCCAACCCTCTCCCCGCAAGGGGGAGAGGGCTCTTGGCGCTCCCATCAGCCTGTGATCTCAGGCTGAACCTGCCGCGCTTCAGCGAGATGTGTGAATCCGGTAGCCTACGCGGGAGCGTCGATCCCGGCTGAGTTGAATGTCGCGTCTGCCTAGGCCGCGTCGACCAGCACCACCTCGGCGTCGGCGAGGGCGGTGACGTGCAGCGCGGTCTCGCCGGAGATGGCCGCGCCGTCCCGGGTGTCGAGGCGGACGCCATTGACCTCCACCGACCCTTGCGAGGCCACCAGATAGGCGTGGCGCTCCGGCGTCAGCGGATATTCGGCGCTCTCGCCGGCCTTCAGCGTGGCGCCCAGCACGCGGGCCGCGGTGCGGATCGGCAGGGCGTCGATGTCGCCCGCGATGCCGCTGGCCAGGGTCACGAACCGGCCGGCGCGCTCGTCCCTGGGAAACGGCCGGGCGCCCCAGGCGGGGGGACCGCCGGGCCGGTCGGTCTCGATCCAGATCTGGAACAGGGTCGTGGTCGCGTCCTCGAGATTGTATTCGGCATGGCGGATGCCGGAGCCGGCGCTCATCACCTGGACGTCGCCGGCGGCGGTGCGGCCTTCGTTGCCCAGGCTGTCCTTGTGGGTGATGGCGCCTTGGCGGACATAGGTGACGATCTCCATGTCGGCGTGCGGGTGTGGCGGGAAGCCGGCGTTGGCGGCGATCTCGTCGTCGTTCCAGACGCGCAAGGCGCCCCAGCCCATCCGCCTGGGGTCGTGATAGCCGGCGAACGAGAAATGATGCCGGGCCTTCAGCCAGCCATGGTCCGCGCCGCCGAGACTTTCGAAGGGGCGTTTGTCGATCATCGGGTGGTCCTTTCCGGCGCCTGTCTAGGCGCGCTGTCGAGGGCAAGATAGGCTGCCGGATCGCGGGGGAAAGAGCGCGAGGGGCAGAAGACTGTTTCCGGAACGGACAGGATGGGCGGAGTTCAAGGTATGCGGTCGATCAGGACAGCCGCCCTGCTGTTCGCCGCCGCCCTGACGATCGGGGCGGCGCGGGCGGAGCCGGACTGGCGAGGTCTGGACCCGCGCAACACCCTGGTGGTCGAGACCTCCAAGGGGCGGATCGTGGTGGAGATGGCGCCGGAGCTCGCGCCCCTGGCGGTGGACCGCGTAAAGCGGCTGGCGCGGGAAGGCGTCTATGACGGGCTGCTCTTTCACCGGGTGATCGAGGGCTTCGTCGACCAGACGGGCAATCCGAACAACCACGACGGCGGGACCTCGACCTATCCGGACCTGCCGGCGGAATTCACCGCGCGGCTGTCCGAGCCGGCGCGGGCCAGGGTGATCGTGCGCCGCAGCGACGCGGTGGAGGGATTTCTCGGCGCGATCCCGATCATCGGCGTCTCGGCGGCGGAACAGGCGTCGGGCGGCGACCCTCGCCTGCGGGTCTGGGGCGCCTATTGCGCCGGCGTGGCCGGGATGGGGCGACAGGCCGGGATCGACACCGCCAACAGCGAGATCTTCTTCATGCGCGCCCCGGCGCGGCGGCTGGATCATGACTATGCGGTCTGGGGCCGGGTGGTGCGGGGCCTGGACGTGGCGCGGGCGATCACCGTGGGCGAGCCGCCGGCCGCGCCGGACCGGATGATCCGCGTGCGCCTGGCCGCCGACCTGCCGGCAGCTGAGCGTCCGAACCTCGAGGTGCTGAATGAACGGGGCGGCCTTTTCGCCGCCAAGGTCGCGCGGCTGAAGCGTCGGCTGGGGCCGGCGTTCAGCGTCTGCGACATGGCGATCGAGGCGCGTTGACAGCGGGGGCTCCTAGACGCGCATCTCGAAATAGACGACGCCGGAGTCGGTCGAATGGCCCAGCAGGGTGACGCGGAAACGCGCGCCGCTGTCGAGCGCCAGCTCCGCCTCCCCGGCGCGGAAGGCGTCGGCCGCGATCTGCGGCGTTGTGGTAAAGGCGCCGCGCAGGCGCAGTGGCCCCAGCCGCAGCGTGGATGGCTCGCCGAGGATCTCATAGTCCACCACGCCTGAGAACCCGCCGAAGCGCAGCTCGCCGACGCCGGTCTGTGGGGGAAGCTGCTTGCGCAGGCGCGGCATCGGATCTCCTTTATCGGGACAGGTCCTGCAAAACGCCCAAGGCGCGGGTTCGATCCCCCTGCGGCGCCTTTGAACCTAAGGTTGCGCGCGATTAACCCCGTCTTCGGCCTCGTCGCCTATCGTGCCGGCTTTCCGGGGAGAACGTCGGTGGCCGATATCGAAGCTGATCGCTTGCAGGCGCTCAGGTCCCATGGGGTCCTGGACACGCAGGCCGAGGGCCGCTTCGACCGGATCACCGCGCTGGCCGCCGACCTGTTCGGGATGCCGATCTCGCTGGTCTCGCTGGTGGACGAGGAACGCCAGTGGTTCAAGTCGCACCATGGGCTGGACGCGCGCGAAACGCCGCGGAGCTGGGCGTTCTGCGATCACGCGATCCGCGGCGGTCCCGACACCGTGCTGGTGGTTCCCGACGCCACGGCCGATCCGCGGTTTGCCGGCAACCCGCTGGTGACCGGGGCGCCGGACATCCGCTTCTACGCCGGTGCGACCCTGGCGACCGCGCAGGGTCACTGCCTGGGGACCCTGTGCCTGATCGACACCAAGCCCCGCACTGGGTTGAGCGAGGAGGAGGCCCGGCGGTTCAAGATGCTGGCGCGGCTGGCGATGGATGAGCTCGAGGTCAGCCGGGCGATCCGCGAAGCCGAGGAGCGGCAGCGGCTGCTGTCCATGGCCGAGGCCATGTCCGGGGTCGGCCACTGGCGGGTCAGCCCGGACGGCGTCGTCGAATGGTCCGACGAGGTCTATCGCATCCACGGCGTCGATCGCGCCACCTTCAACCCGAATGTCGATTCGGGCGTCGGCTTCTACCTGCCGCAGGACCAGGCGGCCGTGGCTCGCTTTGTCGAACGCGCGCTGAGCCATCAGGAGGATTTTGCGTTTCAGCTGCAGCTGATGCGCGCCGACGGCGAGCTGCGCCATGTGGTCTGCAAGGCGGTCTGCGAGCTGACCCCGACCGGCGAGACGGCGGCGATCATCGGGGTGTTTCAGGACCTCACCGACCAGGTGCGCGACGTCGAACGGGTGAAGCGCGGCGAGGCGCGCTACCGCCTGCTGGCTGACAATATGGGCGATGTGATCACCCGCATCGGGCTCGATGGGTCGAGCAACTACATCTCGCCGGCGATCGAGGGCCTGCTGGGCTTCACGCCGCAGGAAATGCGCGGCAAGCCCGCGCAGGCCTTCGTGTCGCCCGAAGACCATCCCCTGATCCTCGAAGCCTTCGCCGAGCTGGGCGCCGGACTGGACCGCAAGACGGTGCAGCATCGGGCGACCCACAAGGACGGGCGAACCATCTGGGTCGAAACCCAGTTCAAGATGGTGCGGGGCGAGGATCAACGCCCAGCCGCGATCGTCGCGGTGATCCGCGACGCCAGCGCGCGCCACGCCGCCCAGGAGGCGCTGGCCGAGAGCGAGCATCGCCACCGGCTGATCGCCGAAAGCGCCACTGACATCATCTCACGGATGGGGATCGACGGGCGGGTCCGGTATTTCTCGCCCTCGGTCACTGCAGTGACCGGCTATCCGGTGGCGCAGGTCACCGGCGCCAGCATGATACCGCTGTTGCATCCCGATGACGTTGCGCCGGCCCTGGCGGTCTATCGGGACCTGATCGGCGGCACGCCCTTGCGCGAGCCGCTCACCTATCGCGTGCGCCACCAGGATGGCAGCTGGATCTGGCTGGAGGGTACGCCGATCCTGGTCCGCGACGCCGACGGCGCCCCGAGCGAAGTGATCGATGTGCGGCGTGACATCACCGCCAAGGTCCGGCTGGAGGCCGAACTGCGCGCGGCCAAGACAGCGGCGGAGGACGCCGCCCAGGTGAAGTCGGCGTTCATGGCCAATATGAGCCACGAGATCCGCACCCCGCTCACCGCCATCGTCGGCTTCACCAGCCTGCTCGCCGCGCGGGCCGATCTGGACGCGGCCGCGCAGACCCAGATCCGCAGGGTCGCCAGCGCCGGCCAGGCCCTGCTGTCGATCGTCAACGACGTCCTGGATTTCTCCAAGCTCGAGGCCGGCCAGGTCGAGATCACGCCGCGCCCGACGGCGCCGGGCGAGGCCCTGGCAGAGGCGTTGGACCTGTTCTCGCCGCAGGCTGAGGCCAAGGGCCTGGCGCTCGCCTTCGTCACCGAAGGCGACTTGCCGGCCGGCCTGTTGATCGATGCCGATCGGGTGCGCCAGATCCTGATGAACCTGGTCGGCAATGCGATCAAATTCACCGACACCGGCGAGGTGCGCGTGGTCGCGGCCTATAACGCCCCAGCCTATGTTGGGGGGGCCGGGCGGCTCGAGATCCGGGTCGAGGACACCGGCCCGGGCCTGACCAGGGCCCAGACGCGGCGGCTGTTCCAGCGTTTCTCCCAGGTCGATGCGTCATCGACGCGCCGCCACGGCGGCACCGGCCTTGGGCTGGCGATCTGCAAGGGGCTGGTCGAGGCCATGGGCGGCGAGATCGGCGTCCGCAGCCGGCCGGGACAGGGGTCGGTGTTCCACTTCACGATCGCCGCCCCCATCGCCGATCTGGCGGTGGCCGCGCCAGTCGGCGGCGACGAGAGCCTGCTCGACGGCGCCCGGGTGCTGGTGGTCGATGACAACGCGGTCAATCGCGAGCTGGCCCGTGCGATTCTCTCGCGGATCGGTGTGGAGGTCAGCGAGGCCAGCGACGGGCTCGCCGCCGTCGAGGCCGCCGCCACGACACCGTTCGACGCGGTGCTGATGGACATCCGGATGCCCGGCCTGGACGGTCCGGCGGCCGTCGCCAGGATCCGCGCCGCTGACGGCCCCAATCGCGACACGCCGGTCCTGGCCTTCTCGGCCGATGTGGACATGGCGCAGTTCGAAGGCGCGGCGTCGGTGTTCGACGGCCTGGTGCGCAAGCCGATCTCGCCACACGAACTCGTCACCGCTCTCTCGCGCTGCCTGCGGTGGGACGCGGCCGAAGTCAGCACCCCGGACGCGGCCGCCGGCTGAGGGGCGACCCTAACGCTTCTTGCCCAGCTCGGCGGCGAGGTCCTTGGTCAGGCGGCCGACCTTGCGGTGGGCGGCGGTGAGCTGGTCCTTGGTCACCCCCCAGCGTTTCATCCAGTATTCCACGGCCTTGCGCTCGGAGAGATCGAGGCGGTCCTTGTCGATGAAGCCGCGCTTGTCCTTCAGGCCGGCCATGGGTGGTCCTCCGCGATCGGTTGAGCCTTACGGACCTTCCTTGCGCGGGGGAAGGCGCCGCGCCAAGGTCTTCCCGGGGCCGGGAGAGTTTGCATGCTGAGATCGCTGAGCGTGCGGGTGCTGATCGCGCTCGTGGCCGGCCTGGCTCTGGGCGCGGCGGCGGCGGCCTATGGCGGGGCTGACATCAAGGGCGGCATCGAGCTGTTCGAATCGGTGGGCGGGCTGTGGCTCAACAGCCTGCGAATGACCGTGGTGCCGCTGATCTTCGCGGTGCTGGTGACCGGGATCGCCGGCGTGGCGGACGCCGCGGCCACCGGACGGCTGGCGGTCCGGACGCTGATGCTGATCGTCGGACTGCTGACCTTCGGCGCCTGCTACACCGTGGTCTTCGCCAACGGCTTCTACGCGCTGTGGCCGGTGGGCGAGGCGGGCGCCGCGGCGCTGAAGGCCGGGGCCACGGCCGCGCCGGACCTGATCAAGCAGGCGCCCAGCCTGATAGGCTTCATCAAGGGCCTGGCGCCGCAGAACGCGCTGAAAGCCGCGTCCGAGGACGCCATCCTGCCCCTGGTGGTGTTCGCCAGCTTCTTCGGCTTTGCCGTCACCCGCCTGCCCGACGCCCGGCGGCGCGCGATCACCGAATTCTTCGAATCGATCGGCGAGGCGATGGTGACCATCGTGCGCTGGGTGCTGTGGGCCGCGCCCGTGGGGGTGTTCGCGCTGGGCCTGGGCGTCGGCCTGCGCGCCGGCATCGGCGCGGCCGGCGAGATCGCCCACTATGTGGCGGCCATCTCCCTGGCCAACATCGGCATGACCGCCATCGCCTACCTGCTGGCCCTGACCGTCGGCCGCGTGCCGCTGGGCCTGTGGGCGCGGGCGGTGGCGCCGGTGCAGGTGGCGGCGTTCGCCACCCAGTCGTCGCTGGCCTGCCTGCCGGCGATGATCGAGCGGTCGCGCGACGACCTGGGGATCGCCGACCGGGTGACCGGCATCGTCCTGCCGCTGGCCGTGGCGCTGTTTCGCATCACCGGCCCGGTCGCCAACCTGGGCGTGGCCCTGTTCCTGGCGCGGATCTACGGCGTGCACCCGAGCGCGGGGCAGTACGCCGGCGCGATCTTCGTCTCGGTGGCCACCAGCCTGGCCTCGGTCAGCCTGCCCGGCCAGATCTCGTTCTTCGCCAGCGTGGCGCCGCTGTGCCTGACGCTGGGCCTGCCGGTGGACCTCTTGCCGATCCTGATCGCCGTCGAGGTGATCCCCGACATCTTCCGCACCATCGGCAACGTCACCGGCGACATGGCGATCACCGCGATCCTCGGCCGTGGCGAGCGGGAGTCCGCCACAGGTCTGATGGACGCACCGACGGGCTGAGGCCCGGGCCATGCCCTCCTGAGCGGATGGGAGGGCAGCCTTGATCCGATGGCTGCGCGCCTCTACCCAGCTTGGGCATGAGCAACGAACCGTTCTTCCAGATCGAGGGGGCGCATTACGTCCCGACCGCGGCGGCCCGCGGGCCGTGGAACCCCAACTCGCTGCACGGGCGGGTGATCGCCGGCCTGCTGGGCGCGGAGATCGAGCGGCTGCACGGCAGCGCCGATTTCATCCCTGCAAGGCTGACCGTGGACATGTACCGGCTGCCGGACCTGTCGCCGGTCGAGGTGGTCACCCGTGTGGTGCGCGCCGGCAACCGCATCAAGGTGATCGACGCGGAATTCATCTCCGGCGGGGTCAGCGCCGGCCGCGCCACCTGCCAGCTGTTGAAGCGCACGGAGAATCCTTCGGGCAACGTCTGGAAGCCGCCAAGCTGGGACGTCCCGGCGCCGGCCGACATCGCCCCGCCTACCGACGGCCGCTCGGGCATGGGCGGGATGTGGGCCACGCGGCGGATCGAGGGCGACTTCGGGACCGTCGGCCAGAAGCGGATCTGGGTGAGCGAAGTGCGCGACCTCGTCGCCGGCCGGGCGCTGACCCCCTTCGTGCGGGTGGCGGTCTCGGCGGACTTCACCAGCCCCTTCGCCAACGCCGGGGACGAAGGGTTGGAATTCATCAACTCCGACGTGACGCTCTATCTGCACCGCCAGCCGCGCACCGAATGGATCGGCTATGAGGTGGTGGGCCATGGGGCCAGCGACGGCGTGGCGATCGGCGAATGCTTCCTCTACGACGAGGACGGACCGATCGGCTCGGCGTCCTGCGCGGCGCTGGCGCAACGGCGGCTGGCGCCGCGCGGCTGAACGGGGCTTAACGACGCAATCTGGAGGGGCTTTCGATGCGACTTCTGAAGCTGTTGAGCGGCGGGCTGGCCGCGACCTTGCTGGCGTGGACCTGCATGACGGGCGGCCCGGCGTCGGCCAATCCGAAGAACGCGCTGGACGCCTATGTGGCCAGGCCCGATCCGGCGTTCGCCTGGACCGTGGCGGGACAGATCTCCGGGCCGGGCTATCACGGGGCGGTCCTGCGGATGACCTCGCAGACCTGGCTGACTGACAAACAGGTCGACAAGCCGGTGTGGACGCACTGGCTGACGGTCATCGTTCCGGATCAGGTCCGCCACCACGAGGCGCTGCTCTACATCACCGGCGGCGACAACACCGACCCCGCGCCGACCAAGGCGGCCGACCGCTGGGCGAAGATGGCGGTCGAGACCGGCTCCGTGGTCGCCGAACTGGACGATGTGCCCAATCAGCCGCTGCGCTTCACCGAAGACCCCAGGCCACGCGTCGAGGACGAGATCATCGCCTATCAGCAGGCCAAGTTCGCGCGCGACCGCGATCCCCTGGACCTGGTGCGCCTGCCGATGGTCAAGAGCGGAACCCAGGCCATGACCGCGATCCAGCAGTACCTTGCGGGCGAGGCCGGCGGGCGGCTGAAGATCACCGGCTTCGTGGTCTCCGGCGGCTCCAAGCGGGCCTGGACGACCTGGCTGGTCGGGGCCATCGACAGGCGGGTGGTCGGCATCATCCCCATCGTCATCAACGTCCTGGATGTGGATGCGACGGCCAAGCACCACTGGGAGGCGATGGGCTATTTCTCGCCGGCCCTGAAGGACTATGTCGAAAACCACCTGATCCCCGACATGATCGGCAAGCCCGGCCTGGCCGCCGTCAACAAGCTCGAGGACCCGCTGAACTATCGCGACCGGCCGGCCATGCGGATGCCGAAATATGTGATCAACGCGGTGGGCGACGAATACTTCCCGCCGGACAACACCCGGTTTTCCTACCACCTGCTGCCGCAGATCAAGCGGCTGCGGATGATCCCCAATTCGAAGCACTCCACAGCGGGGACGGACATTTCCGAGAGCATCACCGCCTTCTACGACGCGGTGCTCAACCGCCGGCCGATCCCGGACTATGCCTGGACGGTGCGTAAGGACGGGGCGATCGTCGTGCGCTCCAAGACCCGGCCGCTGGAGGTCAGGCTGTGGCAGGGCAATGACCCCAAGGCCCGCGACTTCCGCGTCGACACCATCGGCAAGGCGTTCACCTCGACCCCGCTGGCGCGCGGCAAGGACGGAACCTGGGTGGGCAGGGTGGCGAGGCCCAAGGACGGCTGGACGGCCTATTTTGTCGAGCTCACCTATCCGAGTGGTGGAAAGTACGCCCTCAAGTTCACCACGGAGGTCTCGGTGATCCCCGACACGCTGCCCTATCGATGGAAGGACGCCCGGCCGATCACCGCGCCCGACGGGAAGTAGCCTGCCTCTCCAGGGCGCTTGATGCTCGTGGTCCGCGGTGGCAGCCAGACGTGATCTTAGGGTGTCAGCCCCGCGGGTCCACCGGCGTAGGGCCTGGCGAGCACGGCGAGCAGCACGGCGGCTAGCCCCGCTGTGATGACCATGGGCAGAATCGATTGAACGACCTGACCGGCGCTGGCGCCGCCCGCCAGGAGCAGGCCGCCGATGGCCGGTCCTGCGACCGAGCCCAGGCGACCGACGCCCACCGCGGCGCCTGTTCCCGTGGCCCGCACCGTGGCCGGATAGTAGAATGGCGCCATGCCATAGAGCAGAAACAGTCCGCCGATGAGCAGGAAGCCGGCGATGGCTGTCAGCAGCAGGATCGGAACGACGCCGGTGGCGACAACTAGGCCGGCCATCGCGGCGACCACGCCAAGGTAGGCGGTTATGAACGGCCAGCGGTATCCGAACCGGTCAACGATCAGGCCAAGCAGGAGCGCGCCCCCGACCCCGGCCAGATTGTAGACGATGGCGGCGAGCGCGGCGGTGTCCTTGGCCAGGCCCTTGGCGATGGCCAGCGTCGGCAACCAGTTGAGCATCAGGTATTGCGCCATCAGGGTAAACCCGAACGCCAGCCAAAGCAGGATAGTCGGCAGCCAGCGGCCGCCGCCGAAAAGGGCTGGAAACGACATTTGCTTGCCCTCCGCCGGGGCGGGCCGGGTCTCGGGCAGCAGCCAGCCCGCCAGCGGCGCAACCGCCAGCGGCAGAACCCCCCCGATGATGAAAATGAGTCGCCAGTCGAAGGCATCGGGGGTTAAGCGCGTGACCAGGGCCGCCAGGGTCCCGCCTGCCGGCATGCCCACAGTCATGTAGGTCACCGTCGCCGCGCGCCGGCGCGGAGCGCTGATCTCGGCGGCGACCGCGATCATGTTCGGCAACGCGCCGCCGAAGCCCAGGCCGGTGGCCAGGCGCGCCAGCATCAGGGTGTCGGCGTCAACCGCCAGCGCCGTGACGAGCGAGAACAGCCCGAACCAGACGGCGGATGCGACCAGCACCGGCTTGCGGCCGATCTGGTCGGCGAGCCAGCCCCCGAACACCGCGCCGATCATCAGGCCGACCATCGCCGCGCTGCCTGCGAAGCCAATCTGCGCCTTCGCCAGATGCAGCGCCCTCCCCATCGCCGGGGCGGCCACGCCCAGGGCCTGAATGTCGTAGCCCTCAAGGACCGCGATCGAGAAACAGACGGCGATTACAACCGCGGGCTTGAATGAGCGCGGCAGCGAGCCCGTCGAGACGTCGATCATGTTGTCCTGGTCAGCCCCTACAGCTCCCGCCTAATGAACGCCTAAGCTAGGCCTGATGCAAGTGGGGCGACCGCCGGCGGCGAACCCAATTCAGCGCGCGCGAGTGAAAAGGAGACTGTATTGCTCATCCGTCCGACACTGCGGGAATGCGCGAATTGACGTCATCGTCCCCCACCGCCCGCCCCGAAGTTCTCGCGCTCCGCACCTCGCAGATCCGCGAGGTGGCCAATGTCGGCATGGCCCGCAAGGACATCCTGAAGTTCTGGGTCGGCGAGAGCGACCAGCCGACGCCGGCCTTCATCCGCGAGGCCGCCGCCAGGGCGCTGCTGGCGGGGGAGACCTACTATACCCACAACCTGGGCCGCGAGGACCTGCGCGAGGCGCTGTCGGCCTATCTGCAGCGCCTGCACGGACAGCCGTTCGCGATCGAGCGGCTGGGGATCGCCAGCGCCGGCGTCAACGCCCTGATGCTGGTCAGCCAGGCGGTGATCTCGCCGGGCGACCGGGTGGTGGTGACCGCGCCGGCCTGGCCCAATATCGTGGAAATCCCGCGCATCCTGTCGGCGCGCCTGCAGACCGTGTCACTGGACCGCGCGCAGGGGCGCTGGCGGCTCGACCTCGACCGGCTGATGGACGCGCTGACCCCCGACACCAAGGCGCTGTTCCTCAATTCGCCGAACAACCCTACCGGCTGGACCCTGCCCGCCGAGGACCGCGCCGTGATCCTGGAGCGGTGCCGCAGGTACGGCATCTGGCTGATCGGCGACGACGTCTATGAGCGGCTGATCTTCGGCCCCCCCTCTGGTGTCATGGGGAGGTCCGCGCCGTCGTTCCTACCGCTGGCTGGCGACGACGAGCGGGTGATCTCCACCAACAGTTTTTCCAAGGCGTGGCGGATGACCGGCTGGCGGATGGGCTGGATGGTGCTGCCCCGGTCGCTGACCGAGGCCATGGGGGTGGTCGTGGAATACAACACCTCCTGCGCGCCGGACTTCATCCAGTCGGGCGCCATCGCGGCGCTGAACGACGGCGAGCCCTCGATCGCGGCGCTGAGGGCGGAACTGGCCGCCGCCAAGGACCAGGTGGTGGGCGCGCTGCGCCAGATGCCGGGCGTCGAGGCGCCGGAGCCGGAGGGCGGGATGTACGCCTTCTTCCGGATCGAGGGGGTGACCGACTCCGTCGCGCTCGCCAAGGCCTTGATCGACAAGGCCGGGATCGGGCTCGCGCCTGGATCGGCCTTCGGGCCGGAAGGCCAGGGCTGGCTGCGCTGGTGCTTCGCCAACCGCCCGGAGACCAACGCCGCGGGCCTGGAGCGGCTGGCGGGCTATCTCAAGGGCTAGTTCGGCGTCGGCGCGGGCGGTTGTTGCGGCGGCGGCGCGGTCTCAGGCGCCGGCGTGGCTTCGGCGGCGGCGGGCGCCGCCTCTGGCTCGTCGTTCACCTTGAACGAGGCGCCGAACAGGGTGGCGCGGGCTTCGAGATCGCGGGCGGCGGTGTCACAGCGGGCGGGCAGCGTCCAGCTCATCCAGGCCTGAGCCAGGCGCGCCTTGGTGACCTCGGGGCCGGCGTTCCAGGTGGCCCGGCCCTTGTTGAGCGCCGCCGCCCCGATCGTGTTGATCGGCTTGAGGCTGGCTTTTTCCGCCGCCGTCAGGGCGGCCTGGTAGACTTTCAGCTGGGCGCGGCCGGCCTTCTCCATGTCGGCATAGACCTTGAGATCGTCGGACAGTTTGCGACCGGGCGGGCGGTAGGTGGCCTCGATGCGGGTGACCTCCGGCATCACCTGGTCATGCAGGTCGAGATAGCCGCGCAGCGTCCCATAGCACCAGGCCACGAAGGCATAGTCGTCATGCGGCGCGCCGGATGGCCAGCGGTCTTCGGCGGCGGGCGCGGGCGCGGGCGGCTCGGCTGCGGGACTTTCGGCCGGCGCCTCGGCCGGTTGACCGAGCAGGAACAGGGCGAACGCGAGGAAGAGAGGAGCCATGAGCAACAGTTGCCTTGAGGATTTCAGCGAAATTCAGGCGGGTCAGATCCTGGGGAACCGAAACCGCCGCCGCCGGGGGTCTCGATCTCGACGGTGTCGCCCGCCTCGACATTGAGGGCGAAGCAGCCTGGGAGGTCTGTAACCGTGCCGGACGCGGCGATCAAACGCTGGGCGCCGGGCAGGGCCGGGCCGCCGCCGGCCAGGCCCTGGGGGGCGTGCTCGCGGCGCGACGACAGCAGGGCCGCGGCCATCGGCGCGAGAAAGCGGATACGACGGATCGCGCCGTCGCCGCCGGGGTTGCGTCCCGCGCCTCCGGACCGGTGACGGACCCCGAAGCTCTCGACGCGGACCGGGAAGCGGCGCTCGAGGATTTCCGGATCGGTCAGCCGGGAATTGGTCATGTGGGTGTGGACGGCGCTGGTCCCCGGCGCATCCGCCGTGGCGCCGGAGCCGCCGCAGAGGGTCTCATAGTACTGGCGGGTGTCGTCTCCGAAAGTGAAATTGCTCATGGTGCCCTGGGAATTGGCCATGACGCCGAGGGCCGCATAGAGGGCGTCGACCACATGCTGGCTGGTCTCGACATTGCCGGCGACGACGGCGGCCGGCGGGCGCGGGTCGAGCATCGAGCCCGGCCGGGTCAGGATGTTCAGTGGCTCCAGGCAGCCGGCGTTCAGCGGAATGTCGTCGTCCACCAGGGTGCGGAAGACGTAGAGGGCGGCGGCGTCGACGATCGCCGACGGCGCGTTGAAATTGCTCGCCAGCTGGTCGGCGCTGGCGGTGAAATCCAGCGTCGCTTCGCCGGCAGGTGCGTCCACCGTGGTGGTGACGACGATCTCCCCGCCGCCGTCGATCGGCACGCGGGCCGCGCCGTCGCCGAGCCTGCCGATGGCGCGCCGGACGGCGGCGGCGGCGTTCTCCTGCACGAAGGTCATGTAGCGGGCGACGGCGGGGGCTCCATGGGTGGCGATCATCGCGGAGACTGCCGCCGCGCCGGCCTGGCAGGCGGCGATCTGGGCCTTCAGGTCGGCCAGGTTGGCAGCCGGATCGCGGGCGGGCCACGGCCCGGCCAGCAGCGCGGCGCGAGTCGCGTCCTCCAGGAAGCGGCCCGCGCGCATGATCGGCAGGGCGTCCAGCATGACACCCTCCTCGTCGATGGTCCTGGAGAAGGGCGGCATGGAGCCCGGCTGCATCCCGCCGACGTCGGCGTGGTGGCCGCGCGCGGCGACGTAGAAGGCGGGATGGGTTGCGGCAGGCATAAAGACCGGCATGACCACCGTGATGTCGGGCAGGTGGGTGCCGCCGGCGTAGGGGTTGTTGAGCGCGAAGGCCTCGCCGGGATGCAGAACGGGGCGCCGGTCGCGGACGGCGCGCACGCTGGCCCCCATCGAGCCCAGGTGGACGGGCATGTGCGGGGCGTTGGCCACCAGGCCGCCGTCGGCGTCGAACAGGGCGCAGGAGAAGTCGAGCCGCTCCTTGATGTTCACCGAGTGGGCGGTGCGTTCCAGCGCCGCGCCCATCGCCTCGGCCACCCCCATGAACCGGCGGTTGAACAGCTCCAGCGTGACCGGATCGGGCCGGTCCAAGGCCAGGGTCGGGGCGGCGGCTGTGGCGATGCGGGTCAGTCGGATCAGACCGTCGCCGTGCGCGGTGGCGCGCCAGCCGGGCGCCAGCGCGATCTGGGTGTCGGACCGCACGATCAGGGCGGGGCCGTCGGCGGCGGTCAACGCCTCGGCGCGGATGACGGGCGCCTCATGCCATTGGCCATGGGCGAATATCCTGACGCGCCCTTCGCCTGCGCCAACCTCGGCCTTTTGGTCCGCGTCTGTGGCCACACCACCACCCAACCCTCCTCCATCGAGGAGGAGGGCTTGCGCCTCCGCTTCGACCGCCGCGATCAGGATGGCGCGCTCAGGTTCGATGAAGCCGAACAGCCTTTGGTGGGCCGCCTCGAACGCCGCCTTGGCGGACGCCAGATCGCTCAGCGGGACCGGCAGCTCCGCGTCGGCGCCGTCGTAGCGCAGGCGCAGGGTCTGGCGGACGCCGCCCGCGGCCGCGCCCTGGTCGACCATGGCGGCGCGGGCGGCCTGTTCGACCTCGGCGAGAAGCGTCCGGGCGCGATCAAGCCCGCCGGCGTCCAGCGGCGCCTCCAGCCCGGCCTGGCGAAGGGCCGTGACCCGCGCCTGGCCGATGCCCCAGGCGCTGAGCACGCTGGCGTAGGCCGGGCAGAGGATCTCGCCCACGCCGAGCGCCTCGGCGGTCTGGCAGGCGACCTGCCCGGCGGCGCCGCCAAAGGCTGTCAGCGCGTGGTCGCGGGGATCGAAGCCGCGCTCGGTGGAGATCCGGCGCACCGCCTGGGCCATCTGTTCGACCGCGACGGCGACGAAGCCCTCGGCGGCGGCTTCGACGCTGTCCGCCCCCATGGCCTGCGCCAGGGCGGCGAGGCGCGCGCGTGCGGCGCCGGGGTCGAGCGGCTGGTCGCCCCTGGGCCCGAAGACCTTCGGAAAGAAACCCGGGCTGAGGCGGCCCAGCACCAGATTGGCGTCGGTGACAGTGGCTGGCCCGCCCCGGCCATAGCAGGCCGGGCCCGGATCGGCGCCGGCGCTGGCGGGGCCGGCGCGGGCGCGCAGGCCGTCGAAGGCCAGGATCGAGCCGCCGCCAGCCGCCACCGTCTCGACGTCGAGCATGGGGCTGCGGATCCTGGCGCCCGCCACCCGGGCCGCATCGCGGCGCTCCAGCTGGCCGGCGTAACGGCAGACGTCGGTGGAGGTGCCGCCCATGTCCAGTCCGAGGACCGCGCCGGCTCCGGCCCGCTCGGCGGTCCTCGCGACCCCGACGACGCCGCCGGCCGGACCGGAGACCACGGCGTCGCGACCCCGGAAGGCCTCGGCGCGGACCAGGCCGCCCGCCGAGGTCATGAAATAGAGCGGCGCGCCCCCGACGGCTTGCGCGACCTGGCGGACATAGGCCTGCAGCACCGGGGTCAGGTAGGCGTCGGCGATGGTGGTCTCGGCGCGCGGCAGAAAGCGCGGCAGCGGTGAAACCTCGTGGCCGAGCGCGACGAATGAGAATCCGACAGCCTTGGCGATCTCGCCGGCCGCCAGTTCGTGGGCCGGATTGAGGTCGGCGTGCAGGAAGGCGATGGCGACGGAGGTGAACCCTTGGGCAAGCGCGGCCTTGAGCTCTTCGGTCAGCGCCGCCGTGTCGAGCGGCCGCACCAGCCCGCCCTCCGCGTCCAGTCGTTCATCGGCCTCGATGACGCCGGAATAGAGTGGTTCGGGGCGCACGATGTTAAGCGCGAACAGCTCGGGCCGAGACTGGTCGCCGATCAGCACAGCGTCGCCAAATCCGCGGGTGGTGACGAACAGCGTCCGGGCGCCGGCGCGTTCCAGCAGGGCGTTGGTGGCCACCGTGGTGCCCATCTTGATGGCGTCCACGCGGGCGGCCGGGAAGGGCTCGCCGGCTTTCGCGCCCAGCATGCGGCGCATGGCCTCCACGGCGGCGTCGGGATAGGCCGGCGAGGCGGACAGCAGCTTCAGCGAGGTCTCCGCACCGGCGTACGGACCCCGGGCGACCTGGCCGATCACATCGGTGAAGGTGCCCCCACGGTCGATCCAGAAACGCCAGGACCTGTCCAAAACTTAACCCGTCCCGTGATTGTCTTGTCGTCGCCACACTCTTAAGGTTGCTTATCCCAATGAGCTTCTGGCGCAAAATTGCCGGCCTAGCCGCGCGCAACCTCGACGAGGCCGAGTGCGACGTCTGTCCGCCCGGTCTGCCCGGCGAGGATCCGGCGTTCTCCACGGCGGTCACCGCGCTGGGCGCCAAGCTCGCCAAGGCCGACGGCAACGCCCAGGCGTCCGAGTACACCGCCTTCTCCGAGGTATTCCAGGCTGACGCGGGGAGCGAGGGCAATGTGCGCCGGCTCTATCAGCTGGCGCGGCAGACCACGCGCGGCTTCGAGAGCTATGCGCGCCGGCTGGAGAAGCGCTATCGCGGGTGCCCGCAGCTGCTGGAGGATGTGCTGGACGGCCTGTTCTTCGTGGCCTTCGCCGACGGCGCGGTGACCGGCGAGGAGCTTGCCTATCTGGAGCGGGTGTCGGCCCTGTTCGGGCAGAGCCCGCTGGTGTTCCGGCGCCTGAAGGTCACGCACCTGGGTCACGAGCCCGGCGATCCCTATGCGGTGCTGGGCGTGGCCCACGATGCCGCCGACGGCGATCTGCACGCCGCCTGGAAACTGCTGCTCTCCGAGGCGCACCCCGACCGCGCCCGCGCCCGCGGCCTGCCCGACGCCTTCGTCGAGGTCGCCGAGGCCAAGGCTGCCGGCATCAACGCCGCCTACGATACAGCGCTGCGCGAACGCCGCGCCCTGCGGCCGCGGGACGCGGCATAAGTGCGCGCCGGGATACCCCATCGGTTGTCTTCTGTTGACGGAGGGAACCGGCGGCGCGAGATGTTCGATTCAAGCCCGGCAACTGGGCTCACGAGGACAATGCCATGGTGAAAGAGTTCGCCGCCCGCCACGGATCTGCCCTGCGCAGCCTGGCCATGCTGGTCGGGTTGCTGGCGACCGTCGCCGCTGTCGTAGTCGGGGCGATCCTGGCGGTCGTGTTCGCCGCCACGGTCGCGGTGATCGCGGTCATGGCCTCGGCCCTGCTGGGCTTCGCGGGCCTTGCGCTCCGGGCCCGGCGCACCGCCCAGGCGCGGCGCAATGATGGCGTCATCGAAGCCCGCCATCTCGGCGGCCACCACTGGGTGGCCTACGGCTGGAACGAGAGCCGCTAAATCCCGCGCATCGCCGCGAGAGCGGGAACCGAGGTCAACTGTTGCGGCAGACCGAAAAACGTCTGGGTCCCCGCGTTCGCGGGGATGACCGGGGTTGAGTAGGCAAGCTGGGCATCCTACCGTCGTTTCAAACAAGCGTTTCGGGAGGACGGCATGACCATTGGTGTGATCGCGGTGTTGAGGATCCAGGAGGGCAAGGGCGCCGAATTCGAGGCCTTCGCCGGCGAACTGGCCAAGCAGGTGCGCGCCAATGAGCCGGGCAACCTGGCCTATGAGCTGACCAAGAGCCGCACCGAGCCGAACACCTACAAGTTCCTGGAGCTCTACAAGGACCAGGACGCGCTGACCCACCACGGGGGCACCGACTATTTCAAGGCCGCGGGACCGAAGTTCGCCGCCGTCCTGGCCGGCCGGCCCGAGGTCGAATACCTCGACGGGGTCTAGGCATGGACCTGGATTTCAGCGCGGAAGACCTGGCCTTCCAGGGTGAGGTCCGGGCCTTTATCGCCGAGGCCTATGACGACGACATGCGCGCCCACATGGCCCAGTCGAAGAACGGCCACATCGACAAGGCCGGCCAGATCCGCTGGCTGAAGCGGCTCAATGATCGCGGCTGGGCCGCGCCCGACTGGCCGGTGGAACATGGCGGCACAGGCTGGAGCCCGGCGCAGAAGTACGTCTTTGACATGGAGATGTCGCTGGCCGGCGCGCCCTCGACCTCGAACATGGGCTTTCGCATGTGCGCCCCGGTGATCATGGCGTTCGGCACGCCGGAGCAGAAGGCCCAGCACCTGCCGAAGATCGTCACCAGCGATGTCTGGTGGTGCCAGGGCTATTCCGAGCCCGGCGCGGGATCGGACCTGGCCAGCCTGACCATGAAGGCCGAGCGGGACGGCGACCACTATGTGCTCAACGGCTCGAAGACCTGGACCACCTATGGCCAGTGGGCCGACTGGATGTTCTGTCTCGTGCGGACCTCGACCGAACAGGTCCGGCAGATGGGCATCAGCTTCCTGCTGCTGGACATGAAGACGCCGGGGATCAGCCTTTCGCCGATTGTCACCCTGGACGGACCGCCGGAGGGCGACCAGGAGATCAACCAGGTGTTCTTCGACAACGTCCGCGTGCCCGTCGCCAATCGGATCGGCGAGGAGGGGCAGGGGTGGACCTATGCCAAGTACCTGTTGCAGTTCGAACGCGGCAACGCCTATGCGCCGGGGCTGACCAACCAGCTGGCCAAGGTGAAAACGATCGCCGGGCTGGAGCGGTCGGACGCTGGCCAGCGGATGCTGGACGACCCGGAGTTCCGCAGGAAGCTGTCGGAGGTCTCGATCAAGGTCGAGGCGCTGAACGCCACGGAGCTGCGGGTGTTCGCCGGCCGCGCGGCGGGCGAAGCCATGGGCGCGACCTCCTCGATGCTGAAGCTGGAAGGCAGCCAGGCGCAGCAGGCGATCACCGAGCTGGCGCTGGAGGCCTGCGGGATCTTTGGCCAGCCCTTCGTGCGCGACACCTGGGCGGAGATCGAGGGCCGGACCAACACGCCGCGCGCCGGACCGGACTATGCCGCGACCACGGCGCCGATGTATTTCAACTATCGCAAGACCTCGATCTACGCGGGCTCCAACGAGATCCAGCACAACATCATGGCCAAGATGGTGCTCGGCCTCTGAGGTCGGGCGAGGCGACAGGCCAGGGGCCAGGTGAGGGGAGGCCGGCGATGTATCCAGGCTTTGAAGCCGCGCTCGACGCGGCGGTGAGCGGCGGACGGATCGCCGGCGCGGTGGCCCTGGTGGCGGATCGCGATGGCGAGATCTATGCCCGCGCGGCCGGCGTGCGGTCCGCGGGCGGCGGCGAGGCGATGACCAGGGACACCCTGTTCTGGATCGCCTCGATGACCAAGGCGGTGGTCTCGGTCGCGGCGTTGCAGCTGGTGGAGCGCGGCCGGCTCAGCCTGGACGGCGACCTCTCGGAGCTGTTGCCGGACCTGGCGGGGCTCGAGGTGTTCGACGGCTTCGCTCCGGACGGTGCGCCCCGGCTGCGGCCGGCCCGCGGCGCGGTCACCCTGCGCCTGCTGCTGACCCACACCTCAGGCTTCGGCTACGCGTTCCTGCACACCGATGTCGCCGCCTGGATGACGGCCACGGGCACGCCCGACGTGACCAGCGGCCTGCGTTCGGCCCATCGTCAGCCGCTGCTGTTCGATCCGGGCCAGGGCTGGGCCTATGGCATCGGCATCGACTGGGTGGGCATCGCCGTCGAGGTCGCCAGCGGCCAGCGGCTCGACGCCTATCTGGCGGAGCACATCTTCGCGCCTCTGGGCATGGTCGACACGACGTTCGACCCGTCACCCGTCCAGGCGGCGCGCAAGGTCGGCATGCACGCGCGCGGGCCGGACGGGGCGCTGGCGCCGATGGCCTTCGGCCTGCCTAGCGATGTGGAGGTGCTGTCGGGCGGCGGTGGGCTCTACAGCACCGCGCCGGACTATGGCCGGTTCCTGCGGATGCTGCTGGGGGGCGGGCCACAGCTGTTGTCCGCCGAGACCATGGCGGCGCTGGGAACGGTGCAGACCGGCGACCGGCGGGCCGGCGCCTGGACCGGCGCGCTGCCGCACCTCAGCCGCGACTTCGACCTCTATCCGGACATGCTGACCGGCTGGGGCCTGGCGACGATGATCTCGCCGGACGCGTCGGCCGACGGCCGCGACGCCGGGAGCCTGGCCTGGGCGGGCCTCAGCAACTGCTACTACTGGGCAGATCCGGCGGCCGGCAAGGCCGGCCTGATCCTCACCCAGATCCTGCCGTTCGGCGACCCCGAGGTGTTGTCCCTGTTCGCCGCCCTGGAGCGCGACGTCTACGGAATCACAGCTTCGTCGGGATGATCACCGGCAGGGTTTCGTAGCCCTTGACGAAGGAGGAGAAGACCCGCCGGGGCTGGCCGGTCACCTGGATCGTCGGGAAGCGCTTGAGGATCTCCTCCCAGATGATCTTCAGCTGCAGCTCGGCCAGGCGGTTGCCGACGCAGCGGTGGATGCCGAAGCCGAACGACAGGTGCTGGCGGACCCGGTCGCGGTCGATGATGTAGTCGTTCGGCCGGTCGATGACCGTCTCGTCGCGGTTGCCCGAAACGTACCACATGGCGATCTTGTCGCCCGCCTTGATGGTCTTGCCGCCGAGTTCGACATCGCGTGTGGCGCGCCGGGCCATATAGGCCAGCGGGGTCTGCCAGCGGATGGTCTCCGAGACCATCGAGGGGATCAGATCGGGGTTCTCGCGCAGCTTACGGTCCTGGTCGGGGTTCTGGTGCAGGGCCAGGACCGAGCCCGAGATGGTGTTGCGGGTGGTGTCGTTGCCGCCGACGATCAGCAGGATCAGGTTGCCCAGGTATTCCATGCGGTCCATGTCCCGCGTCGCCTCGCCGTGCGCCAGCATGGAGATCAGGTCGCCGGCGGGCGGTGCGTTCACCCGCTCGTTCCACAGGCGCATGAAGTAGTCGACGCACTCGAACAGTTCGGCGCGGCGCTCGTTCTCGGCGATCTCCGGGTCGCTGGAGCTGAAGATGCCTGAGTCCGGCGCCGCGGTGGCTACGTCCGACCAGCGGGTGAGCTTGCGCCGGTCCTCCCACGGGAAGTCGAACAGGGTCGCCAGCATCTGGGTGGTCAGTTCGATCGAGACCTTGTCGACCCAGTCGAACTCCTGGCCGATCGGCAGGGAATCGAGAATGGTGGCGCAGCGCTCGCGGATGGTCGGCTCCAGCAGGGCGAGGTTCACCGGGGACACGGCCGGGCTGACGGTCTTGCGCTGCACGTCGTGCTTGGGCGAGTCCATGGCGATGAACATCGGCAGGGTGAAGTCTTCCGCCGGATCCGGAAGCACGATGGTCGGCTCCGACGAGAACGCCTCGTGGTCGGTGTCCACGGCCATGATGTCGTTCCAGGTGGTCACCGACCAGTAGCCGCCGACATCCTCTTCCTGCGACACCGCCCAGTGCACCGGGTCCTCGGCGCGCAGGCGCTCGAAGTAGGGACCCCAGGTGTCGGTGCGGAACAACTCCGGGTCGGCCGGGTTGATGTCGGCCAGGGGCATGGCGTAGGCGGCGTCGCGGGCCGCGCGTTTCACGTCGATCGATCCGTCGTCCATGGCGCGGGGGCTCCTCGTGGGCTGTCGAAAGTGTGGGGCCGTCGAGAGTGACTGGCGTTCACGCAATCTTCGCGCGGAATGACGCCCAGGGGAAGCGGGTCCGTGCCTGGCCCGCCCGCCGAAGGTGGGCTTGGCGGCGCAATCATCCAAACCCGTTCGTGGAACGTGGTCGTCGGCCCGAGGGCGCCTTAACCCAATTGTAGAGCTTCAGGCCCATAAGCAGCCCCTGGCAAGCGTATCGCGGACGGGCCATTCGTGGCCGCCATGTTCACGGGCGCGCATCGTCGGTCGCGGGTCGGAGCCAGACCCGCGCCACAACCGGAGGTTCTTGTGGCAGGGCGTGCGACGGACCGCTCATATCGGAGCCTGAGCGGTCTTGAAAAGACGGCCTCGACCAGCCGCGTGCTCAACCTGGCCGCGGTCGCGAGCCAGCAGGCCAACGATCCGGAATACGAGACCGCGCCGTTCTTCAAGGCCGCCTCGCTGAACGGCGCGGTGATCATCAAGCACCGCGTGCGCAGCGACGAGCGCTACATCTTTGAACAGACCCGGCGGATTTCGACGAAGGTGATCATTCCCTTCGAGCGCACGGACCTGAGCCTGGGCGGACGCTCCCTGTTCGTCGGCCAGCGGGGCTGGCGGGAACTGCTCAGTCAACTGCGCGGCGGCCAGGACGATGAGGCGCGTGACATAGCGCTGCTGGAAGCGCTGGACGAGCTGCCCTCGCTCGACCCGTTCCTGCTGCGCGAGCACCTGAAGCGGCGCGACTTCAAGATCGCCAATTGCTACTTCGCCATTTCCGCGCCCGATCTGGAGCGGATGCAGCGCTTTGTCTCCAGCGAGATCTCCAAGCTGGTCGACCTGGCCTATGGCGGCGGCGGCGGGGCGGGCGGGGCGAGCGCCAATATCTCCAAGCTGGTCAGCCTCCTGCTGTCCGGCCAAGACGACCAGCGCCTGGAGCCCCTGCGTCTGACGCTGGGCCTGGAGGGGGAGAATTTCCGCGAGGGGATCTTCAGCTGGAAGGGTTTTCTCTACTACAAATGGGTGTTGAACAGCCTGTGGCCCGAACTGCGCGGCGTGATCTCCGAGCTCGGCGAAATCAAGCTGGTGGGCCCCCGCGATCCCGAACTGCTGATCGAGGTGAAGGGCGTGGGCGAGCGGGTGAACCAGGCGATCCTGTCCCAGGTGCGCCGGGTCCGGGTGATCCTCCAGGTCTATGACGACGCCTTCGGCGAATTGACCCAGGCCGGCAATCCCATGGCCTTTCGCGACTTCCTGCTGAAATCGCCGGAGATGTTCATCACGCTGGGTGAACGCACCGGCATGGTCAGTCACATCGCCAGCTTCTGGCGCTACCGGTTCCCCAAGGGCCGGCCGCTGAGAGCGGAACTGAGCGAGCTGTTCGACATTCTGCAGGATTTCCACCAGGGCCTGGGCGAGGACGACGACGAGAAATCCGCCAAGCTCGGGGCGCAGCTCACCGATCCGGCCAGCGCCGAGCCGATCGGCAAGGCCCTCTAGGCGGCGCTGTTCAGGCCGCGGCCAGAGAAATTTGATCTTTGATCGCAATCGCCCGGACAAGCCGGGCGATGACGTCATTTCAGAATTTCCGTAATATGACTGGGTTTCACCTCAGGTCGCGGCCAGGCTCCGGCGGCGGCGCATGACCGCCCCCACCGCGCCGAGCCCCAGGATGGTCAACGCCCAGGCGGCCGGTTCCGGAACCGCCCCGCCGCCGGCCCCGAAGGTCGAGATCAGGCCGGCCCGCGCCAGGGTCACCGCGCCGCGCGAGTGGGCGAGGTAGCCTGTCCCGCTGCGCGCGCGATAGAGCTCGTAGGTCGAGGCGTTGTCGGAGAACAGGTTGTACTCGCTCCCCGAGGCCCCGGAGAAAAACAGGCCGGGGTTGGAGAACACCGGCGCGCCGGTCGCAAACAGCACATTGTCGTAGATGAACAGGCCGTCGGCCGAGAGGTGGGCGAACGGCTGGCCCGGGTTGAGGATCAGGCCGGTGACCGCATCGCCATCGACGGCGCCGGTCACGCCGGTGATGTCGAGGCCGCCGACGGCGTCCAGCGTGTCGGCGGTCTGGACCGTCAGGCTGGCGCTGAGCGGCGCCCCGCCCGCAGAAGCGTAGGTGACGATCCAGGTCGCGGCCTGCGCCCGGCCGGCCGCCAGCGCCAGGGCCGCGCAGAGGCCGGCGACGATCTTGCCCATGGTCTTCATCCTCGACACCCCACCGGCGCCCCCGTCATCGCGGGTTCGCGCCTTCAGGTGGGGAGGCTACCGGCTCAAGGTTGCGAAACCGTGTGCCGGGAGACGAGGGCTCATCCGTTGAAGTTGAGCTTGAGGCCCGGGCGGGGCCAGCGGACCTTGTAGAGCTTGCCGGTGGAGGAGGCGGTGATCCAGGCGTCCCGCATGTCGGCGCCGCCGAAGACGATGTTGGTGCACACCAGATCGGGGATCGGGAAATGCTCGGTCGTACCGTCAGTGTCGAAGGCGGTGACCCCGCCGTTGATGATGGTGGCGACGCAGACCTTGCCGCCGGCCTCCACCGCCAGCGAATCGAGCAGCTGATAGCCCGGCAGGTTGCAGACCACCCGACCAGGCGCGAACCCGGGCGGCGGGCCCAGCACGCCGGGGGCTGCGATATCGAAGGCCCACAGCCGGCCCAGCTGGGTGTCGGCGGCATAGAGGGTGGTCTCGTCGGGCGACAGGCCCACGCCGTTGGGCGAGATGATGTGGTCGCGCTGGCGGCTGATATGGCTGCCGTCGATCTTCGCATAGTAGAGCGCGCCGAACTTGCGGCCCTCGGGCGTCGAGCAGCCATGATCGGTGAACCAGAAGCCGCCCTGGCGGTCGAACACCAGGTCATTGGGCCCGATCAGCCGGCGGCCCTCGCAGGCGTCATAGAGGGTGGTGAGCTGGCCGGTCTTAAGGTCGAACCGCTGGATCGCGCCGCCCGTGTGGCTGGCCGGGGTGGGGCCGGGGATGCACAGGCCCTGGTTGTCCAGCCACTCGAACGCCCCGCCGTTGTTGGTGATGTAGATCGCCCCGTCCGGGCCGATAGCCGCGCCGTTGGGGCCGCCCCCGGTCTCGACCAGAGTGGTCTTGGCGCCGTCCGGCGTAACCCGTGTGAGCCGCTGGCCCTTGATCTCCGTCAGGATGATCGAGCCGTCGGCCATGGCGATAGGCCCCTCCGGAAATTCGAAGCCCTCGGCGACCAGTTGGATGTCCATGATTTTTCCCTACCGCTTATTTTCTGGCACTATGGGTTTGAAGCCCGGCCCGAGGCCAGCCCTATGACCAAACTCTACGACCGCGACTTCTTCGCCTGGACCCAGGATCAGGCCGACGCGCTTCGCCGACGCAGCGTCAATGAGCTCGACTGGGAGAACCTGCTCGAAGAGGTGGAGGGCATGGGCAAACAGGCGCGCAGCGAGCTACGCAGCCAAATCGTGATCCTGCTTCAGCACCTGTTGAATTGGCGGTTTCAGCCCGAACGCCGCAGCCGCAGCTGGATGTTCACGATTCTTGAGCAGCGCGGTGAAGCTCAGCGGGTGGTTGATGAAAGCCCGAGCCTGAAGCCCCTCGTCGAGCAGATTTTCACCGACGCCTATCCCACCGCACGCCTGCGCGCAGCCCGCGAGACACGCCGTTTGCCGAAAAGCTTTCCGGCGGAGTCGCCGTTCACCTGGGATGAAGCGATGAATGAGCCGGTGGACCTCGAAGACTGATCAGCGCCGTTCCAGCACCCGGACGGTGAACGGATAGTCGTCGCCCTCGCCGGCCGGATAGGCCTTGGCGGAGACCTCGGACCAGCGTCGCTCGTCGATCGGCGCCAGCGTCACGTCGCCCTCGATCTCGGTGTCGATCTCGGTGAGGTAGATGCGGCCGGCCTTGGCCAGGGCGAGCTCGAACAGCGAGGCGCCGCCGATCACGCAGACCTCGCGCGCGCCGTCTTCCTGCGCCTGCTCGCGGGCGATGGCCACGGCCTCGGTGAAGTCCTCGCAGACCACGCAGCCGGCGGGCTCGAAGGACCCGTCGCGCGACAGCACGATGTTGGTGCGCCCGACCAGCGGCTTCTTCGGCAGACTGTCCCAGGTCTTGCGGCCCATGATCACCGGCTTGCCCATGGTCACGGCGCGGAAGTTGGCGAGGTCGGTCTTCAGCCGCCAGGGGAGGGTTCCGCCCTTGCCGATGACGCCGTTGCGGGCGCGGGCGATGGGGCCGGCGGTGAGGGTGATGGAGGGCATGGGGTGTCTCTACCCCAGTTCCGGCCTAGACGGCGATGGGGGCCGAAATGGCGGGGTGGCTGCGGTAGCCTTCCAGCGCGAAATCCTCGAAGTCGAAGGCGAAGAGGTCGCGCTTATCGGCGAGCTTCATCTTGGGCAGCGGCAACGGCTCCCGCGACAGCTGCAGTCGCGCCTGGTCGAGGTGGTTTAGGTAAAGGTGGGCGTCGCCCAGGGTGTGGATGAATTCGCCGGGTTCGAGGCCGGTGACCTGCGCCACCATAAGAGTGAGCAACGCATAACTGGCGATGTTGAACGGCACGCCCAGGAACACGTCGGCCGAGCGCTGGTAGAGCTGGCAGCTCAGTTTTCCACCCCCCTTGCCGTTTGGGGCCACGAAGAACTGGAACAGGCAGTGGCAGGGCGGCAGCGCCATGTCCTCGACCTCGGCCGGGTTCCAGGCCGCGACGATGTGCCGGCGGCTGTCGGGATTGGTCTTCAGGCTCTCGATAACAGCGGTGATCTGGTCGATCACCCGGCCGTCCGGCGCGGCCCAGGATCGCCACTGCTTGCCGTAGACCGGGCCGAGATCGCCGTTGGCGTCGGCCCATTCGTCCCAGATGGAGACCCCGCGGTCCTGCAGCCAGCGGACATTGGTGTCGCCGCGCAGGAACCACAGCAGTTCCAGGATGATCGACTTTTTGTGCAGCTTCTTGGTGGTCAGCAGCGGGAAGCCCAGGCCCAGGTCAAAGCGCATCTGGCGGCCGAACACGCCAAGGGTGCCGGTGCCGGTGCGGTCGCCGCGTTCGACGCCGTTGGCCAGGATGTCGGCGAGCAGATTCAGGTACTGGCGCTCCGGATGGTCCGGCGCGGCCTGACAGATCGGGGCGATGGCGGCGTGGGCGTTCATTGCGGGTGATTCGCGGGTGATTCGGTCTGCCGGGGAATGCAGCGGGGCCGCGGCCAGGGTCACGATCCTGTGGACCGAATCACCCCCCGAACCCGCCTGCGTCAAGGAACGCCTGTTCCTCCGGCGAGGTGACCCGGCCCAGCGCTGCGTTGCGGTGCGGGAAGCGGCCGAAGCGGGCGACGATCTCGCGGTGGACGCCCGCCCATTTGAGGTCGTCGGCATTGCCCGCCTCGGCGCACAGCGCCAGTCCGAAGTCCTGGTCGGCGAGGTCTTCGGAGTGCTCGAACGGCAGATAGAAGAAGTTGCGCAAGGTGGGCTCCACCTGCCGGTCAAAGCCCCGCTCGACGGCGGCGCGGGCCAGCGCGCGGGCCTTGGGGTCGGTGGCGAAGGCATGGCCGGAGCCGCGATAGAGGTTGCGCGGAAACTGGTCGAGCAGCAGCAGCAGGGCCAGCGCGCCCTCGGCGGTCGCGGCCCAGGCGTCGTATTCGCCGCGGGCGGCCCGGTGGTGGGTCGGTTCGAACTTCAGGCGGATGGCCTCGTCGAAGGCGGCCACCTTCTTGAACCATTTCGCGGGCCCGGCGCCGAGCCAGAAGCCGATGATGTCGTTGGGATGGGCGGTCACGGGGGCGGGTCTCCAGATGTTCGTTCAAGCGCGGTTCAGGCGCGCGGGCAATAGTGGGCGGCGAAGGACACCATCGACGGGCGTGACGGCCCCACGGGACCAGAGTGATGAAAAGCAGAACCCTAGCGGCCTTGACGCTGGCGCTCCTGGCCGGCGCGGCGTCCCAGGCCGTGGCCCAGGAGCATCCGCGCGACGGCGGCGGAGATCGGTCGGAGACGAGGGACCACGAGCCGCGCGGTCCGGCGAACGGCCAGCCCCGGGGCCCCTGGGAAGCCCCGCGCGGCGGCCGCGGCGACGCCCGCAACCTACCGCCCGCTGCGGTCGCCCCGCCGCCGGTCGCCCCGTCGCCGGTCGCCCCGCCGCCGGTCGGCGCGCCGCGGGAGCGCCCGCCGCTCCAGTCCCCCCAGGACGGGCATGCCCGGTTTGGCGCGCCGCCACCCTCGGGCGAGATCTCACGCGGCGGCGGATCCAGCGGCCAGCGGCTCTCGCCGGAGCAAGGTCACGGCCGGGGTGCGGAACAGGTCAGGGGTCCTGAGCGAAACCGCGAGGTCAACCGCGGTGGCGGCGAGCACGGCTGGGACCGTCCCCACGACGCCGACCGTGGCCGCGCGCTCGAGCACGCCCGGGGCGACCCGCGCTGGGACCAGGACCATCAGGACGGGCGCCCATATCGGGACGGGCGCGATCACCGGGGTGGTCGCCGCGACGACCATGATCGCGACCGCTCTCATGGCGATGCGCCGCGCTGGGAGCGTGGCCGCTATCCGCCGGTCTATGCCGCGCCGCGTCGGTTCCACATCGCGCCCTATCGCCAGCCCTATGGCTTCTATGCGCGCAACTGGGGGTTCGGCGACATCCTGCCCCGCGGCTGGTACGGCGACAGCTACTGGCTGGACGATTTCTGGGGCTTCGACCTGCCCTATCCGCCCCCCGGGTACGCCTGGGTCCGGGTCGGCGACGACGCCCTGATGATCGACCGCTTCAACGGCCGCATCGTGCAGGTGGTGCGCGGCATCTTCTGGTAGCTAATCCAGGTACCCCGCGGTCGCCAGCGCCGCGATCGAGCCCTCGGCGGACCGGTGATGGATGAACCGGCCGCCGGCGTCTTCCCACAGGCGCCGGTGCTGGTCGCGGTCATCGACCAGGACGTCGCCGGGATGGCAATGCTCGCGCTTCAGCGCCGCGGGGGTGGTGATCACCGGCACGCCTGGAAAGTGGCGCGCGGCCCAGGCGCGCTTCTGCGGCTCGGCCCAGGCGCCGCGCGGCAGGCCCGTGAGGATGATCGGCGCCTTGTGCCTGACCGCCGCATACAGCCGGTGCGCGTCCGGCATGGGGTCGAGGTGTTCGAAAAAACCGTCGGCCCGCGCCAGCTGCTTCCAGAATCCCCCGGCGCCGTGGCGGGCCTCGAACGCTCGCGGAGGTTCGCCGAGCAGGGCGATCGCGCCCCGGTCGAAGTCGGCCAGGACGCCGTCGCAGTCGAGATAGATCTGTTTTCTCACCCCGCCTGGCAGGCCGGGCACAGCCCGCGAGCCTCCAGGGTGACGCTGGTCACCTGATAGCCCTTGGCCTCGGCGGCGACACGGCCGGGCGCGAAGTCGGGCTCGAACTCCTCGGCGGCGCCGCAGCAGGAGCAGATCAGGAAGGCCGCGGCGTGGTTCTCGCCGACCAGCCGGCAGGGCACGAAGGCGTTCAGGCTCTCGATGCGGTGGGCCAGGCCCATGCGTTCGAGGAATTCCAGCGCGCGGTAGACCGTCGGCGGCTTGGCCGGTTCGCCGGTCTCACCATAGGCGGCGATCATGTCGTAGGCCTTCAGCGGGCCGTCGGCCTGGAGCAGCAGCTCCAGCACGCGGCGACGCGGCGGCGTCAGCCGCTCGGCCGTCGCCAGGCAGCGGGTCTCGGCCGCGAGGAGCGCGCCATTCAGCGCCGGGCCCTTCAGGCCCGGATGGATCCCATCCTCGTGCTGGCAGTCCGCCGCGTGCATGGCGTCAGCTAACTCCGCTCAGCAGCGGACCGCAATCTTCTAGGCGTCCTCGGCCTCGGTGGCCGCGGTGTCGGGGCGCGGCGCACGGCGGCGCTTGGGCCTCGGCGTGTCTTCGGCTTCAGCGCGCGGGGCCTCGGCGCGCGGGGCGGGCGCCTGCAGGAAGGCGGGGGCATGGCTCTCGCCGCCGTCCGCGTCGCGCAGCACCCGGGCGGGGCGTTCGGCGCGCGCGGGACGCGGGGCGCGCTCCGGGCGCTCGGCCGCCGGGCTGACCAGGGGCTGGGCCTGCGGCTCGATCACGGGCATCGGGTCGCGCTCGGGGCGATCATCGCGATTGCGCTCGAAGCGTGGGCGGTCGTCGCGCGACGGGGTCTCGCGCGGCGGATTTTCGCGTGGCCGGTCATCGCGCGAAGCATCTCTCGGGCGGTCGTCCCTGGGGCGTTCGTCTCTGGGGCGTTCGTCTCTGGGCCGGTCGTCGCGCGGACGCTCGTCGCGCCAGGGGCGGTCGCGGCGGCCCTGGCCCTGTTGGCCCTGGCCCTGTTGGCCAGACGGGCCCTGGCCGTTGCTGTCGCGTGGACCGTCGTTACGGTCGCGGTTTTCGTAGCGGGGCCGGTCGTCGCGCTGGAAGTCCCGCGGCGCATCGCGCTGGACGTCCCGCTGTGTGTCTCGTTGTACGTCTCTGGGCCGGCTTTCGTCGCGGGGACGCTGCTCGCCGCCTTCGCGGGCCTGCCAGCTCTCGGCGGTCTCGCCGGCTTCGGCGGCGGCCAGATCGGCGGCTTCCGACTGCGCCTGGGCGCCCTCGTCCTCGAAGTCGATGTCAAAGCCGGAGGAGAAATGGTCGCGGCCGAGGATCTCGCTGGCCGGGCGGGTGGGCTGCATCGCCCTCAGCAGGCGGAAATAGTGTTCGGCGTGCTGCAGATAGTTTTCGCCGAGCACCCGGTCGCCGGCCGCCGAGGCGTCGCGCGCGAGCTGCTGATACTTCTCGAACACGTGCTGGGCGTTGCCGCGGACCTTGGAGCCCTCGGGCCCGTTGGAATCGAACGCCCGGTTGGCGTTCTGCGGCTGCGGCTTGCCGCCGCCCCCGCCGCCACTCCCGCCGCCGCCGCGATTGCGGCCGCGTTGACGCTTCATACCTTTGAAATCTCTCATTATTTAATGACCGTCTTGTTCTTCCCTGGCGGACCCTTGGCGGGTCGGCCTGTGCGCTAGCCTTCAGCGGGATCGGGCGCCTTGCCCGGATTTTCGTTGATGACGCTTAAGTGTTCCCCGTCGTCCGCCCGAAAGCCCTGAAAGCCGGAAGCCTTGAAAGCGGGAAGCTCTGAAAGCCGCCGCGCCCTGTCGGGACCTGCCTGTCGTGACCGGCGTGCGTCCTTGGCGGGACGCCTCTACCTGAAGCCGACGATTTGGGTGGAGACATTTCCTAAGTAGCGAGTCGGGTTCAGCTTTCCAAGGGATTTTTCACGCCGGCCACAACCCGGTCCCGGTCGCCGAGGTCGCGCAGGGTCTGGACGTCGCGCGCGCCGGCGTCGCGGAACAGGGTCTCGACCGCCGTCTTCTGGTCATAGCCGATCTCCACGGCGAAGCGGCCGCCCGGTTTCAGCACCCGCAGGATCTCCGGCGCCAGGCGGCGATAGTGGGCCAGGCCGTCGGCGCCGCCCTCCAGGGCGATGCGCGGCTCATGGTCGCGCACCTCCGGCTCCAGGGTCTCGATCACATGGCTGGCGATATAGGGCGGGTTGCAGACCACCAGGTCGAAGGTCGCCTCGCCAAGGCCCGTGGTCCAGTCGCCGCGCAGCAGGGCCAGCCGCCCCGCGAGCCCCAGGTTGGCGGCGTTTTCACGGGCGACCGCCAGCGCTTCCTCGGAGACGTCGACGCCAAGCCCGCGGGCGGCGGGGCGCTCGGCCAGGATCGACAGCACGATCGCGCCGGAGCCGACGCCAAGGTCCAGCACCGACCAGGCCGCGTGCTCGGGAAAGTCGCGCAGCACCCACTCGACCACGGTCTCGGTGTCCGGCCGCGGCGTGAGCACGTCGGGCGTCACGGTCAGCATGATCTTCCAGAAGCCCTTGCGGCCCAGGATGTGGCTGACCGGCTCGCGGTGCTCGCGCCGGGAAATGTAGCTTTCCAGGCTGGCTTCCTGGTCGGCGGTCAGCGCCCGGTGCGGATCGGTGACGATGTCGGCGCGGGTGGCGTCCGCCGCGGCCTCGACCAGCAGGCGCGCATCGATCACCGGGCCGACCAGGCCGGCGGCTTCCAGGCGCGCCCGGGCGGTCTGCCAGGCCTGCAGCAGGGTCAGGCTCACGCCGCCTCCGCCGGCGCAGTGACCGCATCGCCCAGGCCCACCTCGCCCGCGGAGGTCACCCGCACATAGACGCCGCAGTCCATGTGGCCATAGGCGTCGAACAGCGCCCGGGTGATGTCGAGATCGCGCCGGGCGGTCGTCGGGTCGACATTCACCGCGGCGCAGCGGACGATGGGCTTGAACACCTGAACCGCCGCCCAGCCGGCCATCATCGCCTTGCCGGTCCAGCTGTTTTCCACCCAGGCCGGCCAGCCTTCAACGTAGAGGTTGGCGCGGAAGCGCAGAGGGTCGAGGTCGACGCCCATCTTCTGGCCAAGGTCGCGGACGCTGGCGAGGTTGATGATCGAGATCTGGCCCAGCGGGTGGTCGGTGAAGCGGTGCTCGCCCGGCGCCTCGACAACCTTCAGCGGCCCATGTGCGTCGTCGCCCAGAAGTCCCGTCAGCCACGCGGAAAAGGCGTCGCGGCCGGCGGCGTCGGACAGGCGCACGGCGATCTCCGGCGCGCCGGGCGCCGTGGCGTGCAGCACCCCGGTCTCGGGGTTGAGGCGGGTGCGCGCCGCGGCGACCCGTTCGATCTGCGCCAGCACTGTGAACCGCTGCTTCGGAACGAAGGCCGGGGTCTTCGGATCGAAGCCGGAGGGGCCGTTCTCCACCGCCCACCGGCGGTCATGGGGAAAGCCCTCGCCGGGCGCGAGCCGCACGCGATCCAGGGGCTCGGGCGTGAAGCCCTTCACCGGATGGCGGAAGATGGCCGCGACGTGACCGCTCATCCGCAGCCCCTTGCCGCAACGCCGCGTCGGCGACAAGCGGAACGGACCGCGCCGTGGCGTGCGAGAGGACGATTTGCCAGGCGATCTCAGCCGAACTCGTCTTCCAGCGCCGAAAGCCGCGCCGCCTGATCCTCCGCGATCAGCGGATTGATCACATCGTCCAGCGCCTCGCCCTCGAGGATCTTCGGCAGGTTGTAGAGCGTCAGATTGATCCGGTGGTCGGTCACCCGGGCCTGCGGGAAGTTGTAAGTGCGGATGCGCTCCGAACGATCGCCGGAACCGACCTGGCTCTTGCGGGCGTCGGAGCGGGCGGTGTCAAGCGCCTCGCGCTGCCGATCGTAGAGCTTGACCTTCAGCGCCTTCATCGCCCGCGCGCGGTTCTGATGCTGCGACTTCTCCGAGGATGTCACCACGATGCCGGTGGGCAGGTGGGTGATGCGCACGGCGGAATCGGTCTTGTTGACGTGCTGGCCGCCGGCGCCGGACGATCGGTAGGTGTCGATGCGGATGTCGCCGTCCTTGATGTCGATCTCTACTTCCTCGGGTTCCGGCAGCACCGCGACGGTGGCGGCGGAGGTGTGGATTCGGCCTTGCGCCTCGGTGGCCGGCACCCGCTGCACCCGGTGGACGCCGCTCTCGAACTTCAGCCGACCGAACACCCCGTCGCCGGTGACCGCGGCGATGATCTCCTTAAAACCGCCGGCGTCGCCCTCCGAGAGGCTGTCGATCTCCACCCGCCAGCCGCGCAGGGTCGCGTAGCGCTGGTACATGCGAAACAGGTCGCCGGCGAAGAGGGCCGCCTCGTCGCCGCCGGTGCCGGCGCGGACTTCCAGCATCGCCGAGGCGTTCTCGTCCCGGTCCTTGGGGGCCAGCAGCAGCGCCACGTCGCGTTCCAGGACCGGCAGGCGGAGTTTCAACGCCTCCAGTTCGTCGCGCGCCATGGCGGCCATGTCGGGGTCGCCGGCGGCCAGCATCTCCTCAAGCTCGGGCGCCTCGGCGCGGGCGCGCTGCACGGCTTCGACCGCGTCGACCACCGGCTTGAGCTCGGCGTGCTCCTTGGACAGGCGGACGATCTCGGCGCCGTCGGTGGCAGCCCCCATCCGCGCCTCGATCTGGCGGAAGCGGTCGAGCACCTGATCGAGACGGGCCTGGGGAAGTCGCAAGGGTCTGGACGCCTGAAGAGAAGGGGAGCTTCCTTACCGTCCCGCCGCGCGCTTGCCAAACAGGCTCGGGAGACCGCGATGTATCACGAGGGCAATCGCCGACTGCAGGACGCCTTCGGCAGCCGTGGGCTGGCCGACCGGCTGGACGAGCGGTTACGCCGCGACCGGTTCAACGACGATGACGCCACGTTCATCGCCAGCCTGGGGTTCTTCTTCCTGGCCACGGCAGACGCGGACGGGCGCCCCGACTGCTCGTTCAAGGGCGGGCCGGCGGGGTTCGCCCGCGTGGTTGCGCCGGACCTCCTGGTGTTCCCCGACTACGACGGCAACGGCATGTTCAAGAGCCTGGGGAACCTGGCGGTCAACCCCAACGTCGGCCTGCTGTTCCTGGCGTTTGGCGAGGCCCCCAAGCGGCTGCGGGTCAACGGCCGCGCCGAGGTGGTCGGCGACGATCCGATGATGGCGCGGATCCCCGGCGCCCAGCTCCTGGTCAAGGTGACGCCGGTGGACATCTTCCCCAACTGCCCGCGTTACCTGCCGAACCTGCAGCAGATCGAGCCCTCGGCCTATCTGCCGCAGCCGGACGCTCCGCCCCTGGAACCGAAATGGAAGAGCTTCGAGATCTTCGCCGACGTCGTCCCGCCGCGACGGCGGTAAGACCGCATTTACGGTTTCCTCCCCCTGCGGAGGAGGAAACCGCGCCGTCAGCGCGGGCAACCCCGCCTGAGGATCGCCCCGCCTAGACGCGGACGCCGCTCAGGGGCGCGTTGCCGAAGGCGCCCAGCTTGACGTTGCCGGTCATGGCGTCGCCGGCGACGGTGGCTTCGAATTCCAGGGTCATCGGCATTGGCGTGGTGATCGCCGCGCTCCAGGTCAGGGTGTCGCCGGCGACCTTGCCGCTGATGTCGGCGTCGCCCATGCGGCCCGAGGTCTTGCCGGTGAAGGTGTCGCCGCTGGTGGTGATCGAGGCGTTCACTTCCTGCGCGCCCATGGGCGTATTGATGGTGATCTTCCAGTTGCCGTCCGCGGACATGTGTCGCTCCCTGAATTGACGCCGGCACCTAAGCGCGGATGGCCGGCGGGCGCAAGAGTGACGCTGGCGTCAACTTTGTAGGGCGCGCGGCGCCGCCTCAGGTCGGCGGGACGACGCCGTGGGGGGTCAGGGTGTCGATGGCCTGCGGCAGCACCTGGGCCAGTTTGCCGGCCAGGTCCTGCGGCGAGATGCCGATCTTGGCGGCGAGCTGGGCGAGGGCGTCGGAGCCGAGCGCCTGATGCAGCTGGTCGGCGGAGACCGGCTGGTTGGTCCCGGTCCCGATCCAGGACTGCACCGTGCCGCCCAGCCCCTTGGCCTGCAGGTCCGAGACGATGCCCTGCACGCCGCCGTGCTTCTCGATCAGGCCGTTCACCACCGTCGCCATCTCGGCGCCGATGACGCCGCCCAGCAGACCATCAAACAAGCCCATCGAAATTCCTTCCCCGTTGTTTCAACCTGAGCCCGACGCCCGCGCGCTATTCGGCCGCTTCGAGCGCAGCCGCGGCGGCGTCGATCTCGGCGGCCCTGGCTTCGACCAGGCCGACGATATGGTCGACCATGTGCGCGTTGTCGATCTTGTGATCCTGCCGGCCGGCCACATAGACCATGCCCGAGCCCGCGCCGCCGCCGGTGAAGCCCAGGTCGGTCATCAGGGCTTCGCCGGGTCCGTTCACCACGCAGCCGATGATCGACAGGCTCATGGGGGTGGAGATGTGCGCCAGACGAGCCTCCAGGGCCTCCACCGTCTCGATCACCTTGAACCCCTGCCGGGCGCAGGAGGGGCAGGCGATGATGTTGACGCCGCGGTGGCGCAGGCCGAGCGACTTCAAAAGGTCGAAGCCGACCTTGATCTCCTCCACCGGGTCGGCGGCCAGCGACACGCGGATGGTGTCGCCGATCCCGGCCCACAGCATGGCGCCCATGCCGATCGCGGACTTGACCGTCCCAGTGCGAAGCGCGCCGGCCTCGGTGATGCCCAGGTGCAGCGGGCAGTCGATGGCCTCGGCCAGCTGCTGATAGGCGGCCACGGTCATGAACACGTCGGACGCCTTCACGCTGATCTTGAACTCGTGGAAGTCGTGATCGCGCAGGATGTTGGCGTGGCGAAGCGCGCTCTCGACCATGGCGTCGGGGCAGGGCTCGCCGTATTTTTCCAAGAGGTCGCGCTCCAGCGATCCGGCATTGACCCCGATGCGCATGGAACAGCCGTTGTCGCGGGCCGCGGCGATCACCTCGCGCACCCGGTCGGGCGAGCCGATATTCCCGGGATTGATCCGCAGGCAGGCGGCGCCGGCCTTGGCCGCCTCGACGCCGCGCTTGTAGTGAAAATGGATGTCGGCCACGAGCGGGACCTGGGCCTCGCGGGCGATGGTCCTGAACGCTGCGGTGGAGTCCGCGTCCGGACAGGAGACGCGAACGATGTCGGCGCCGGCCTCCTCAAGCTGGCGGATCTGCTCAAGCGTCGCCGCGGCGTCGGCGGTCAGCGTATTGGTCATCGACTGGACGGTGATCGGCGCATCGCCGCCGACCTCGACACGGCCCACGCGAATCTTGCGCGAGACCCGCCGCTGGATCGCTCGCCAGGGGCGGACGGACGTGTGATCCCGAAGGACCGGTTCTGGGTGGGCGTGGTCTGAGGCGCTCATGGCGGCGTGAAAATAGGCGGTTTCGCCGACAACCCCAAGTCGCCAGTCGCGGCGGCCTATTCGGCGAGCTTGTTCAGCGAGGCCTGGGCGGCGGGCAGCACGCCGCGCGACCGGCCGGCGACGAACACCTGGAAGCTGTCGGGTTCGGAGACGTCGGCGGTCAGGCCGGCCAGCTGCGGCGCGCGGTAAGCCTCGCCGGCGGCGAACTGGCGGGCGAAATAGATCGAGCCGTCGGCGCCGCGGACGATCAGCGAGGCTGACTTCAGGGCCTGCAGGGTAACGCTGGACGGCTGGCCGGCGGGGGCTCCGAAGACCACGCCCTTGACGGTGAACATCGGGGGCAGGCTGGCCGGATCGACGGCGGCCTCGCCGTCGGCCCTGACACCCAGCCTGGCGGGCGCGGAGTGGTTGACCCCATCGGCTCCGGCGGCGGCGAGGCCGGGCGTCTCGTAGGGGGCCGGCGTCGTCGATTCCACCGGCGCGGGGAGGGGCGCGCCGAGCGCCATGGGACCCGACCGCTGGTCCCGCAGCGCCCGGGCGGCGGCCTTGGCCGGCGCGGTGGGCGAGGGCGGCGCGTTGGCGTTCATGGCGCGCTGAGCGACGTTCCAGATGATGATCGCCGCCACGATCACCACCACGCCGGCGACGATCGTCACCATCCGCGGATCGCCGCCCTGGTTGACGCCCAGCGGCTCGCGCAGCGGCTCGTCCAGCATCGGCTCATCAGCCTTGAAGCGCTCGACCGCGACATCGCCGTCCAGGCCCAGCGCCTGGGCGTAGGCGCGGATATAGCCGACGGTGAACGGTCGCGACGGCAGCTTCTCCAGCCGCATGGCCTCGATGTCGGCCAGGTAGGCGCGACGGATGCGGGTGATCTCCGCCACCTGTTCGAGCGACAGAGCACGGTGTTCGCGCACGGCCTTCAGCGCCTGGCCAATATCGGCGCCCGCTTGCAGAGTCGGAGCATAGGTTTCGGCGCCGTCGAGCGCCCGGCTCGAGTCGGCATCCCACCGCGGATCGGCGCCCCCGCCAGTATCGAGCGGCATGGCTACTCTCACCTTCGACCCCCTGTCGCGACCGCATCGCGACGATGATGTCCGGTTCGACAAGTCACGCAACATCTGGATTTGAGCCGCCGGTAACACGCGCGACCGTGATCTTCAATGCGCCGAACCGTCGCGCGGCCGACTCAGTTTTCCTACACCGCAAGGTAGATTTTGCGCGCCAGGGTTTCGATTTCGTTGCGGACAGATCCGGCGCCGCTCTTCAGCAGGGCGGAAACGCCGCGGCGGGCTGCTTCACGATCGCAGGACAGCACCATCTGCTTGACCGGTCCGACGCCGGCGGGGGGCATCGACAGCCGCTGGAACCCGAGCGCGACCAGGGTGAACGCCTCCAGCGGCCGGCCGGCCATCTCGCCGCAGACGCTGACCGGGGTGTTGGTCTCCGCGCAGGCCCGCTGGATCTGTTCCAGCGCCCGCAGCGCCGGCGGCGACAGGGGATCGTAGCGGTCCGCCACCCGCGGGTTCCCCCGGTCGGCGGCGAACATATATTGCATCAGGTCGTTGGTGCCGACGCTGACGAAGTCGGTGAGCGGCAGCAGCGCGTCCAGGTGCCAGATCAGCGACGGCGCCTCGATCATCGCGCCGACATCCAGGCGCGACGGCGCCTTGCGGCCCCGGCGCTCGGCCCAGGCGATCTCCACGTCCACCAGGGCGCGGGCGGCGCGGAACTCGTCGACGTTGGCCACCAGCGGGAACATGATCCGCAGCTCGCGCCCGTTCGCCGCGGCGATCAGCGCGCGCAGCTGCAGGCGCAACAGGGCCGGGCGGTCGAGCCCCATGCGGATCGCCCGCCAGCCCAGCGCCGGATTGTCCTCCCGCTCGGCCTCCATGTAGGGCAGCACCTTGTCGCCGCCGAGATCGAGGGTGCGGAAGGTCACCGGCAGGTCACCGGCGGCGTCCATCACCCGGCCATAGAGCGCGGTCTGGGCGTTGAAGCGCGGCATCTCCTCGGCGACCATGAACTGGAACTCGGTGCGGAACAGGCCGATGCCCTCCGCCCCCGTCTCGCCCAGGATGTCCAGATCCACATCGAGGCCCGCGTTCATCA
>NZ_JANMBF010000158.1:0-7200 GCF_031360265.1 Phenylobacterium sp. | reverse complement strand
GGTCCGACGAGATCCAGCGCAACATCATCGCCAAGCAGGTGCTGAAGATCTGAACCCTCAGGTGCGCCCGCCATCGATGATCAGGTTCTGGCCGGTGATCATGGCGCTGTCGTCGGCGGCGAGGAACAGGGCCAGCCGCGCCACATCCTGCGGCTGGATGCGGGCCTTCAGCGCCACCTGAGCCATCCACGCTGCTTCCGCGTCCGGCGTCAGCCACCGCTCAAGCTGGCGCTCGGTCACCACCCAGCCGGGCGACAGCGCGTTGACCCGGATGTTGTCTGGCCCCCAGGCGCGCGCCAGGGATTTGGAAAGCGCGTTGATCGCCCCCTTGGCGGCCGCGTAGCCGGCCAGGTCCGCCGGGCCCAGCAGGGCGTTGATCGAGCTGACATTGACGATCGACCCGCCGCCCGCGGCCCGCATCATTGGATAGACCGCGGTGGCGGCGACGAACGCCGGATCGAGGTTGATCGCCAGGCCCCTGCGCCAGGCTTCCGCCGAAAGGTCAGCAGCCTGATGGCGGGTGTCATCGGCGACGTTGTTGATCAGCACGGCGATCGGCCCCAGCGCCCGGGCGGCGTCACGGACCGAAGCCGCCAGCGCGTCGGCGTCGGTGGCGTCACAGCGCGCGAACCACGCGCCGCCTAGCCGTTCGCAGAGCGCCCGTCCGGCGTCGGCCCGCAGGTCGATGAAGGCCACGCGCGAGCCCTGAGCGTGGAACGCCTCGACCAGGCTCGCCCCGATGCCCGATGCGCCGCCGGTGATGAACACCACCTTGTTTTCAAGGCTCGGATAGGTGGCGAAGGCCATCGTCTCCCTCCGGCCCACTCGCCTGACGCCCAACGCGGCGACGGTCCAAGGGGCCGGCATCCTTGTCGGCAATCGCATCGGTGAGCTCAAGGTCAAATGCCTCGGCTTCAGCGCGCGCCGGCTCGACTATGCCGGCTCGGGCACGCCGATCTTTGCGGCCCCGGATTTGTGTGCGAGACGCATCCTCACAGCCCCCGCTGTTGACATCCCCTGGGCGCGCCTGAAGTTCCGATGAAGCAGTTCCTGATCACCGCGGCCGGCGTGTTCGCCGGGCTCCTGATCTTCATGATCGGCGTGCCCTTCGTGCTGCTCGCCATGGCCGCCAGCGCCGCTGGCCCGGCGCCGACCCCGCCCCGGGCGGTGCTCGAACTCGACCTGCGCGGACCCTTGAGCGACCAGTCGCCGCGCAACCCGCTGGCCAGCCTCACCCGGCGCGGGCAATCGGCCATGTCGATCATCGAGGCGCTGCGCCGGGCCGAAACCGACGACCACGTCAGGGCCCTGCTGGTGCGCCTGCCAGAGGGCGGGATGGAGCCTGGCCTGGCCGACGAGCTGCGCCTGGGGCTGACCCACTTCCGCGCGTCGGGAAAGCCGGTGATCGCCCACAGCCAGGGCCTCTATCCCTCGGGCATGGTCACCGCGACCTATATGCTCGGCGCATCGGCCGGTGACCTGTGGATGCAGCCGGGCGCCTCGTTCCAGGTGACCGGCCTGGCCAACGAGGACCTGTTCTTCAAGGGGTTCTTCGACAAGCACGGGATCAAGGCCGACTACGAGCAGCGGTACCAGTACAAGAACGCGGTCAACGGCTACCTCTACGACGACTACACCGCGGCCCACCGGGAGGCTGAACTGTCGTGGCTGGGCTCTATCTACGCCACCGACCTGGCCACCGCCGCGGCCGACCGCAAGCTCGACCTCACGGTCCTGAAGACCGCCATCGAGGCCGGACCCTACCTGGCGGACGAAGCGCTGAAGCTGCGCCTGATCGATCATGTCGGCCAGGTGCATGAGGCCCAGGCGAGCCTGCTGAAGGCCGCCGGCCCCGGCGCCGCGATGGTCGAGTTCGAGGACTATGCCCACGGCCGCCGCCTGCGCGAGCCCGGCGCGGGTCCGGCGATCGCCGTGATCGAGGCCGAGGGCGACATCGTCACCGGCGCCGACCAGGGCGGCAATCCGTTCAGCGGCGGTTCGTCGATCCATTCCGACGACATGGCCGACGCCATCTATGCCGCCATGAAGGCCAAGGACGTGAAGGCCATCGTGCTTCGGGTGAACTCGCCGGGCGGCTCGGACACCGCGTCGGAACAGATCCTCGACGCCATCCGCGCCGCCAAGGCCGCGGGTAAGCCGGTGGTGGTCTCCATGGGGACCTATGCCGCCTCGGGGGGCTATTGGATCTCCTCGGAGGCCTCGGCCATTGTCGCCGAACCTTCGACCCTGACCGGCTCCATCGGCGTGTTCGGGGGCAAGTTCGCGCTCGGTCCGGCGCTGGAGAAGTTCGGGGTCAATGTCCGCCAGCTGGGGGTCGGCAGCCCCTATGCCGGCGCATTTGGCCTGGGCCGGGAGTTCTCGCCCGCCGACCGCGCGGCCTTCGCCCGCTGGATGGACCGCATCTACGACAATTTCGTCGCCCGGGTGGCCGTCGGGCGCCACCTGCCGGCCGACCGTGTCCGCGAGATCGCCAAGGGCCACGTCTGGACCGGCGTCCAGGCCAAAGACCTGGGCCTGGTCGATGAGATCGGCGGCTTCTATCAGGCGGTGGATCGGGCCAAGACTCTGGCCAGGATGACCGGGGAACCCCGCCTGAAGCGCATGTCGCCCTCCGGGTCGTCCCTCGAGGCGCTGCAGAAGCTGCTGGGCGTCTCGGCCGCCTCGGCGCGGACCCTGGCGGCCGCGGCCTGGGTGTTCGGCGACCCCCGCGCGCAGGCCGTGCTCGACGAGATCGGCCAGGCCCGCCTGCGCGGCCAGGGCGCCCTGGTGCTGGCGCCGACGCGGGTGCGCTAAGCCCGCGGCGGCCGTTCGCGTGGCGGCGCGGGCGTGAACACCACCTGTCTGCGGCCGAAGTCGAGCGTCACGTCGTGGAAATGACGCAGCACGTCGATGCCGATCAGGATCGCCGGCCGGTCGGCCAGTTTCCACAGGTCGAAGATGTGCAAGGGGGCGAAGACGCCGATCACCTGATTGATCGCCATGCCGCCCAGGCGCAGCGGCGGCAGGAGCGCGAACTCGCCCATCGCGGTCTGGCCGGTGGCGCTGAGCAACGGAACCGGCGCCAGATGCATGCCGAAATCCGGGCGCCGGCGCACGACGGCGTCGCGCAGGGCGAGATTGCCGACGGTGACCTGCGAACCCGAGTCCAGGAAGGCGCTTACGGCAACCTCGCCCACCGCGGCGTCGAGGATCACCAACTGGCCATAGCGATAGGTCGCCCCCACCTGGATCGGCTCGACGTGCGACACGATCCTGGAGTTGGAGTCCCGGCCGATCTCCGCGCCCAGGCCGGAAGTTCCGATCTCGAAGCGGTTCAGCGCGAAGCCCAGCATCATGCGCCGTCCGCGCATCACATCGACGCCCAGCAGGCCGTCGGCGCCCAGCGCCGCGCGTGGGAGGACCGGCAGCATGAGATTCGAAGACACCACCCCGCCGACCGCCAGGCGGCGCACGGCCGCCAGGTTCGCGGGCTGGGCGCCGGCGATCCCGTGAACGTCAGCCTGGCCCGCCGAGGGCAGGTCGCAGGCGGCGGCCACTTCGGACGCCACAACAGACCGATTGGCGCCGGTGTCGACCGCGAAGGCGAACGGGCCCCGGCCGTTGACGAACACCGGCACCACCATCCGCTTGGCCTCGTCGAAGGCGGTCTCCAGCCGGGCCCCGAGGCTGGCGGTGGGGGGCGGGGTTCGTGGCTCCGTGTCCAGCAGATTGACCGAGACCAGCCGCCGCGAGACGCAGCCGCTCAACAACGCAGGCGCCAGGGCCGCCGCCAGGCCGCGTCTGGACCATCCCTGCGCTGACGCCATGGTGTCTCCTTCGGGGCCGTCAAGCTTGCCCGAGCGCGGAGGAAAGCGAAAGGGTGGCGTCACGCCTTGCCTGGGCGCGGAGCCGGGGCTGGCCGCGGCGTGCGGCTTGGCGGGCGCGGATGCTGGCCATCCCGCGACAGCCGTCCTATGAGCGAGCGAGACCGTGGGCGTCTACGGCGGATGGAGGGCTGGCGGAGGTGGATCACCGAATGAATTTGCCGTTGTTCGCAAGACAATCCGCTGTTCTCGTATCCGTCCTGGCCCTGTCCGCGGGGGCGATGAACGCCTGGGCGGCCCCCAGGACCGATCTCGACCCGCGCGCGCCTCTGCTGCAGGAAGTGCTCGACTGCCGCGCCGTCACCGACCCTCAGGGGCGACTGGCCTGCTTCGACAAGGCGGTGAGCCGGCTCGATGCGGCCGCGACGAAGGGCGACGTCGTCCTGGTCGACCGCGAGCGAATTCGAACCATGAAGCGCCAGGCCTTCGGTTTGACCCTGCCAAGTCTGTCGCTGCTTCTGGGTCCCGGGCGCTCGGACGACGCCGATCAACGGATCGAACTTGTCCTCGCCTCCACGCAGGCGGGCGCGGACGGCCATCTTCTGTTCACCTTCGATGACGGCTCGACCTGGCGTCAGGTCGATCAGTCGCAATTCGCCAGAAGCCCGAAGAAAGGCATGAAGGCGATCGTCAGCCGCGGGATGATGGGAAGCTTCTTCGTGTCGCTGGACGGAGCGCCCGGTGTCCGCGTGCAACGCCAACGCTAATGTGCTGGATCTGCAGTTCGCCCTCTTGAGGGATCAGGCTCTGAGCGAACGTCAGATCCAGGAAGCACACTGGAAAACAAAGACTTGATAGTGTTCTTATCCGCGTCAGAATTCGTTTGAGCTGACCGCGGGCGGATGCGGGCTACGCAATCGGGACACGGGCGTGGCGCGCCAGGACCGCGCCGCTGACCGGCGGATTGCCGGGAAGAAAGCCGGACAAGGCTGGAGCAGATCGCGATGACCGACGCCGACATCGAGCGCGAAGCTGAGATGACGCCGCTACAGGCGATCGCCTCGGGCGATCCCTCCAGGGCGCTGAAGATTCTTGAACGCGCGCTTGACGTCGATCCGGACAATCTCGTGGCGTGGTTGAGCTATGCTGGCCTGCTGCGCACGACGGGCCAGGTGGACGCGGCCTTGCAGGCCATCGCGCAGGGGCTGCGCATCGAACCGCGGTCGTTTCACGCGCTCCTGATGAAGGGCTCGATCTTCGACGCTCAAGGCAGGTTCGCCGAAGCCGGCCGCACCTACGCCCTGGCGTTGTTGTTCGCGCCGCGTGACGCCGAACTCGACCGGCCGACCCTGGCCGCCGTTTCCCGGGCGCGAGCGCAGTACGCGAGCTACATCGACGCGTTTTCAGCCGATGTGCGGGCTTCGATGCTGGCCCGCTTTGGAACCGCGCCGGAGGGGCGACGGCGCCGCTTCGACCACTTTGTCGACATCGTCAGCGGCAAGTCCCGCGTCTACGGGCAACAACCTTCCGATTTTCATTTCCCCGGACTGCGCGCCATTGAGTTCTACGACAATGATGAATTCCCGTGGCTGGCCGGCGTCGAGAGCTGCTTTGCAGACATACTCGAGGAGCTGCAGGTCTATCTTTCCGGAGGCGCCGATGATTTTGCGCCCTACGTTCAGTTGCCGGTCGGCGCGCCGGTGGACCAATGGGCCGATCTCAACCATTCCCCGGCCTGGTCATCGCTGTTCCTGAAGAAGAACGGGCGCGTCGTCGAGGAGACCGCCCGATGGTTCCCGAAGACCCTCAAGGCGCTTTCGCTGATCCCACAGCCCGTGGCGCCAAACCGCTCGCCGGTGGCGATGTTCTCCGCGCTCCGGCCGCACACCGCGATACCGCCGCATCATGGCGTGACCAACACCCGGGTGGTGCTGCACCTGCCGCTGATCGTTCCGGACAATTGCGGGTTCCGGGTCGGGTCGGAAACCCGGCGCTGGACACCGGGCAAGGCGTGGGTGTTCGACGACACCATCGAACACGAGGCCTGGAACAACAGCGACGACCTGCGGGTCATTCTGATCGCCGACGTCTGGAGCCCGCAATTGTCGCAGGACGAACGGGCGATGTACGGTGCGCTGCTACAGGCCATCGACGAATTTCACGGGGACTCGGAAGCCTATTCGGAGAGCCTCTAGCCGCGCCAGGCGTTGCGCCGGGTGACGGGCTGAGGCATGGCGTCGTTGCTATCCCCCAAATCCAGTCCTCGAGGTAGACACTTGGATCGCGCGGCCGCATTCGAAGCCATCAATCGGAAGCTCGCGGCCAACGATATCGAAGGCGCGATCGATCTGGCCGAGGTGGCGATCGCCCTGGGCATGACCCACCCGACCCTGCTCAATCTCTGCGCCCACCGGCTGGAAATGAAGGGCGACTTTGAAGGGTCGCTGAAACTCCTGGACCAGGCCCTGCAGGCCGACCCCGACGACGTCACCATCCTCACCGCCATCGGCCATTCCTGGCTCAAACAGGCGGCGCCGCAGAACGCGCTGCGGGCCTTTGCCGCCGCCCTGCAGCGCGACCCCGATTTCGCGCCCGCGCACCACGGCGCGGGCCTGGCGCTCTGGGCCCTGGGCGATCTGCGGGAATCCCGCCTGGCGCAGACCCGGGCGGCAGACCTCGCCCCCGACTATCCCGATCCGAGGGGCGCTCTGGCCCTGCTGGCGCTGCATGAAAAACAGCCGACCGAGGCGCGGGCCCGGGCTCTCGCCGCCCTGAAGCTCGATCCCGCCGAGCCCGCCGCCTTTCTGACCCTGGCGACGCTCGACAACGACGCCGGCGAACATGAGGCCGTGGTCGCAAGGCTCGCCGCCGAACTCGCCCGCCCCAACGTCGCGCCGCTGCAGCGCGCGCCGCTCCTGCGGCTGCATGGGGATGCTCTCGACGCGCTCGGGCGGTTCGATGAGGCGTTTGCAGCCTATGATCAGGGCAATGCGATCCAGCGGCGCATGTTCGCACCCCAGCATTCCGGTCCTGGCGCGGAATCCGCCACCGACCTGTGCGATCGGATCCGGCGGGAGTTCGAAAGCGACATCGAGGTCTTCCCCCGGACCGACCTGGGGGGCGAGCCGGACGTCAACCACGTCTTCCTGGTGGGCTTTCCGCGGTCGGGAACCACCTTGCTGGAACAGATCCTGGCCAGCCATCGCAACATCGTCGCGCTGGAGGAAAAGCCGACGCTCAACGACGAGATTTCAGAATTCTTCCTGCAACATGACACCCTGCGGCCGCTTATCGATCTGTCGGTCGACGCGGTGAAGGCGCGCGTCGACGCCTATTGGTCGCGCGTCGCGGGCTATGGCCTCGACGTGAAGGGCAA